>NZ_MAYS01000430.1 GCF_001756855.1 Candidatus Erwinia dacicola
TTAGTTGACCACTACAGGTTCAGTTCATTATTTCAATCTACAGACTCCTCCTAAACAACCTCTTTTTTGCTGCTTTATCTATCAATTTAACCACTCTCCCCGGTGAAATCCTGATTACCATCTATATTCATTTCTACAGGACGCAAAACGTGCGGTGCGGTTGCTGCAACGTTCACGGGCTAAGCTCTATCTAGCCGACAACTACAGCCACGCCGTTTGTGGCTGAAAAGCTCACCGTTGTGAGTGGTACTAATCAAAAGGAACGAATCGATGATCAACACTAAAATTGCAAAAACTCTGATGACGGGAATGTTAAGTTCGGTACTGGCTTGTGGCTCTGCGATAGCAGCGGACACTATGACGGGCAAAGCGGAGTCTACCGCCGACAGCGCGGATTCGAAAATCAATAGCTCAATGAAAAAAGTCCGTGGCTACATGGACGACAGCGGCGTAACGGCGAAGGTAAAAGCAGCCCTAGTCGATGATGAAGCGATTAAAAGTACCGATATTTCTGTCGAAACCCACAGTGGCGTTGTCACTCTGAACGGCTTCGTGACTTGCCAGGATCAGGCCGAGAAGGCTGTATTGGTTGCGGGTAAAGTTGAAGGCGTGAAATCGGTTAGCGACAAACTACACGTAAAAGACAGCACTAAGCAAACAATGAAAGGTTACGCTGGAGATACGGCAATAACCTCTGAAATTAAAGCTAAACTGTTAGTTGATGACATCGTACCATCACGAAATGTGAAAGTTGAAACCACCAATGGCGTGGTGCAGCTGTCCGGTACGGTGAAAATGCAGGCGCAGTCAGAACGCACTGAAAGTATTGCAAAGGCCATTGATGGCGTTAAGAGTGTTAAAAACGATTTAGTGGTTAAATCGTAATTGCCCAACGGCTTCGCTCTGCGGGGGCCACCATTGTCAGACCTGCAAAGAATAACGTTCAGCCACAAGCCGTGAGCTGAATGATAAAAACAGTTTGAATATACTATGTAGTGGCACACTGATACTGGCCACCTGATCGGAAGGTGATATTCTCACCTTCCCAACACCACAGGTGACCCAATGGCTAAACATTTCACGCCGGAATTTAAGCTCGAAGCGGCGAAGTTAGTTGTCGACCACGGCTATACCTACGTTAAGGCCGCAGAGGCAGTTAACGTAAGCCATTCGGCTATCACCCGTTGGGTGAATAAGCTGCGACTTGAGCGCCAGGGGAAAACGCCCGCCGGGCTTCCTCTGACGCCAGAACAGCTCGAGCTGCGTGAGGCGAGGAAGAAAATACAACGCCTTGAAATGGAGAACGAAATCCTAAAAAAGGCTACGGCGCTCTTAATGTCGGACGCACTCCACGGTTCACGGTAGTCGACAGGCTAAGAGCGAGGTATCCGGTCGCTGCGTTGTGCCAGACTTTTG
>NZ_MAYS01000431.1 GCF_001756855.1 Candidatus Erwinia dacicola
ATTTACACCACGTCCTAAGAGTCTACCCCGCAGCGGGGTTTAATACGCGATATCTTTGTGTAAATTCGCACCATTGGACGCGATCACGCGCTGATACCAGCTGAAACTTTTCTTACGGTAGCGTGCCAGGTCCTTCAGATCGTGCTCGTCGCGGTTGACGTAGATAAAACCGTAGCGCTTGCTGATGCCCTGATGAGTGCTGACCAGATCGATAGCCGACCACGGACAATAACCGAAGATCTCCACGCCATCGCTGATTGCCAGCTGCAGCTGTGCTAGGTGGTCGCTGAGGTATGCGATGCGGTAGTCGTCATGCACCTTGTTGTCGGCAGTCAGTTCATCAAAGGCACCGAGGCCGTTTTCGGTAATGATCAGCGGCAGCTGGTAGCGATCGTAAATCTCGCGTGCGGTAATGCGGAAGCCCACCGGGTCAACATACCAGTTAAACTGATTTTTCTTCAGTTGCGGATTGTTGGTGCCGACGTAAACATCCTTATCGATGCCCACCATCTGCTGATCCACTTTCTGGCTGCCTTCGCCCGCCTCATCCTGCGAGGCGGCCACAGTGGCAGAGGCATAGTAGTTGAAGGCAATAAAGTCCGGCTTCGCCTGCTTCAGCAGTTCCATATCTCCCGGGTTAATCTTCGGCAGCCAGCCTTTCTCCTGCATAAAGCGCCACGCCACGGTGTTGTAGCGGCCATGGCAGCCGAGGTCGAGGTACAGCCAGTTGCGAATTGAGGTGAAGTTATGGGCCGCCAGCACGTCTTCAGGTTTAGAACTGGCCGGATAGACGCAGGAGATATTCGGTGCCGGGCCGATCTTCGTGCCCGGCAGCATCTGATGGCAGGCGATCATCGCCCGCGCCTGTGCCAGCATCATATGATGGTTCTGCTGGTACAGGGTTTTATGCGGATCGGGCGTTCTGGCGGGCAGCGTACCGATGACGTCGTCTTTCAGGATCATCATGTTCTGTTCATTGATGGTCAGCCAGTATTTCAACCGGTCACCATACAGTTCAAAACAGGCGCGGGCGAAGTGCTCGAAGGCGTCGATAGTCGCCGGATCTGACCAGCCGCCTTTTTCCTGCAATGCCCACGGCAGATCGAAGTGGTACAGCGTGACCAGCGGCTCAATGCCGTGCTGCGTCAGTTCGGTCAGCAGCTGCTGGTAAAACTCAACGCCTTTGGCGTTCAGCTCGCCGCTGCCGTTCGGGAACAGACGGCTCCAAGAGATCGACAGGCGGTAAGTCTTCAGGCCCAGCTCAGCGAACAGTGCCACATCCTCTTTAAAGCGGTGGTAGTGATCGCTGGTGACGGTGAAGTCGGTGAGGCGCGGGTCAAAGCTGGTTTTATCAATCACCGATGGCCCTTTGCCATCCTCAAGTGACGCCCCTTCAACCTGGTATGCCGAAGTGGAAGCTCCCCATAAAAATTCGTCAGGAAAGGGAGCTAACCGTGAGTATTGCATCCGGTTCTCCTTGCGTGTTTAACGGGTCAGGCGTGCTTGACCCCTACGATGTGCTAATGGTTGGATTCAATTTGTTGCCTGCTTCAAGGCCGCAATCTCGCGATGCAGCAGAATAATCTCTTCTGCTAGCTCGCGGCACAGCATGGCGTTCATCAGGTGGTCCTGGGCATGCACCAGAATCAGATTCATCGGCAGCTTGCCGACGCCTTCATCCTCACCGATTAAGGCGGTCTGGATCTTATGCGCTGCCTTTGCCGCCGCGGTCGCTCCCGTCAGCTGCGCGTCCGCGTCCTGCCATTTATACTGGCGGGCTGCGCGCAGCGCCTGCATCGCGCAGGAGCGGGCTTCGCCGGCATTAATGATAAGCTCCATCACCGTGCTTTCCATATCCATCATGCGTTCTCCATTGTTTTCAGTTCACCCTCAGCCGGGGCAGGGGTTTCTGCTGCCAGTAACTGGCGCTCGTACATCTTGAAAAACGGGTAGTAGATCAGCGCGGAAATCACGATCAGCACGCCAACCAAAATTACCGCGCGGAAATCCCAGCCGGTAGACCAGGCCGCGCCAATCGGGCAGGGCGTGGTCCACGGTGCCAGCGACACTACGTGATTGACCAAGTCGGTGTACGTGGCAACGTAAGCGATCACCGCGTTGACCAGCGGTGTGGTAACAAACGGGATAAACAGCAGCGGGTTCATCACCACCGGGGAACCGAAGATAATCGGTTCGTTAATATTGAACATGCTCGGAACCAAGCCAAGCTTGCCGATTGAGCGCAGGTGCACCGAGCGGCTGCATAGGTAGAGGAACATCAGCCCCATAGTGGAACCGGAACCGCCGACCACTATAAAGAACTGCCAGAACGGCTCGATAAATATCTGGGTAATCGGCTGCCCGGCATTCAGCTCCTGCTGATTAATACCGAGGTTGGTCAGCCAGAAAGCCTGCAAAATACCGCCGACAATCACCGCACCATGGATCCCGGCAAACCACAGCAGGTGGCACAGCAGCACCGCAATCAGAATGGCGGGCAGTGAATCCGAAGCGGAGATAATCGGCTTGAAGAACGCCATAATCGCCCGCGGCAGCAGCATGCCAAACTGATCCTGCACCAGCAAGCTGAGCGGAAACAATGTCAGGAAGATCGCCAAGATCGGGATCAGTAGATTGAACGACTGGCGGATTTTCGGCAGCACCTGCTCCGGCAGCTTAAAGCCGATATTGTGTTTTTGCAGGAAGTGCATCAGTTCGGTGGCGTAGAGGCTGACGATAATCGCGGTGAAGATCCCTTCCCCTCCCAGCGAGCTGACCGGCAGCCTGCCGTTGGTCTGCGGCGCGGCCACAAGCAAGAATGACATTAACGCGAGGCAGGCGGCCATAAAGCCGTTCATTTTGTAGCTAATCGCTAGGTTGTAAGCGATGGCAGCGCAGATATATACCGCCATGATGCCCATCGTCATATTATACGGCATCATAATCTGTTCGCTACGGCGCTCAATCATTCCGAACCACCACTGCGCAAACGCCCACTGGCTGTCGGCACCAAACGGCGGGTGAGCGAAAAGCAGCATAAACGAACCGACAATCAGAAACGGCATTGAGGAGATAAAGCCGTCCTTGATTGCCACCATGTGACGCTGGCTGGATAAGCGCGCCGCAATCGGGCTGATGCGGTTCTCGATCACGCCAAACAGCTTTTCGCTGAGGCTACTCATTTCACCGCCCCGTGGTTGGCAATCATCGCCAGCGCGTCGGTAAGGATTTTCTCGCCGTTCATCATGCCGTAATCCATCATGTTGATAACGGCAATCGGTTTCTCCAGCTCGTCGGCGATCGGTTTGAAATCGACCAGCTTGTACTTGATCTGTGGCCCGAGCAGGCAGCAGTCGTAGTTGCCAATATGCTCATTAAACTCGTAAAAACCTATGGCGTTGATCTCAACGTCAATGGCTTTGTTTTTTGCAGATTTTTCCATCCGCTGAACCACCATGCTGGTGGACATACCTGCAGCACAACAGAGTAAGATCTTATTCATGGTTGTTCTCCGGTCTAGTTTTTTAATAAATAGCCGAAAGAACCCCGTTTCTGCAACCGGTTTCATATTATTTAAATCGTTCTGTGAGCGCGATCCCAATCGCCTGTTAACGCCTGAGGCTTTGTTGAATAATAGGTAATCATGCTGTTTTAATATGCCGATTTTGGTCGAAGATGCTAGCCATTCCA
>NZ_MAYS01000432.1 GCF_001756855.1 Candidatus Erwinia dacicola
CACCTGGCGCGAGGTCGCGGCACAGCTGGAAAGAACTTCCCGGCAGTCACAGAGATGATGGACAAAGCGGAGGCGGAGGGGCTGGCGTACTTCGGGTTCCCGGGAGCGCACCGGGTGAAAATCCACTCCACGAACACGCTGGAGCGCCTGAATAAAGAGGTGAAGCGGCGTTCCGACGTGGTGGGTATCTTACCCAATGAAGAGAGCATAACCCGGCTTCTGGGTGCGGTGCTGACGGAGCAGAACGAAGAATGGCTGTTGCAGAACCGCTACCTGCCGCAGCACAGCATGGCGGAGATAGAGCAGACCGCTGAAAACGATGTGATCGAGGCGCTGCCACTCAGCGCTTAACAGACATATTACCGGACCGGAAGGCTGGATCTGAATTTACACCACCTTGACGGACTCGACCATCTTTGTTTCGTTACTGTTTTTCATTTGGTAGTATCCATGGTTGTCCCTTCATGGGGTTAAATGGGTACAAGGCATGTAATTCAAGCCTTGTATTGACTACGGGACATTATATTGAGATATCGATTTTATGTCAATTACTCAAGGTGAAAAGTTGAAGCTGATTAGATTCTCTGAGCAACTGAATAAAAAGGAATTTATTGATTTAACAGGAATTAATTATGCTACATATCATGGTTACGAAAGTGATAAATCAAGGATGACACTTGATTCCGCTATAAGAATATTTGGTCATCCACGCTTCAATAAGTATCAGGATTGGTTTATGTACGACAAAATAGACCCTGCGCGCGGACAAATTGCTCCGCTTCTCGCACACTCTGTGCAAGAAAAAACAACCTCATCCCGCTAAAGAAAGACAACTGGCTAGATATCTATTACCTGTGGGCTGAGTGCCTTTGGGAACAATCAGTTAAGTACATCGGAGGGCTTTCTTATGGCTGTTAAGAAGCTCGAAGATGGTCGCTATGAAGTGGATGTACGTCCGCGGGGTCGCAATGGAAAGCATATCCGCAAAAAATTTGATCGTAAGGGTGATGCGCATGCTTATGAACGTAGCGTTATCGCAAAATACCAGAACAACGATTATCTCAGCCGTCCCGCTGATAAACGTCGCTTGAGTGAGTTTATAGAACTTTGGTGGGATCTGCTTGGCTGTAACCTGAAGTACTCAGAGCGCCGATTAAGCACTCTCAATAATAATGTGCAGCGATATGAATGATCCCATGATTTACCAGATTGATCCCCGTAGTCTTATCTCTTACCGTGCACAACGGCTGAGTCAGGGCATCAAGGCATCAACTCTTAATCACGATATATTTGCACTGAGTGGTGTTTTCAAAGCTATGGCTGAGGCTTCTGAGTTTCACGGAGAAAATCCTGTAGCGTCCCTTACGCCCCTGAAAGAAGCTCAAATCGAAATGTCGTATCTTACAACTGACGAAATTAGCAAGCTGCTTGAGATTGCTAAAGGCGATTACTATCGCATAGCTGTTTTATGCTTGGCTACTGGGGCGCGATGGGGAGAGGCGTATGATCTGAAAGGGGAAAATATCGTGCATAATAGTGTAATGTTCTCGCATACTAAAAATGGTGAAAGGCGTGTAGTTCCGATATCCCCCGATATTGCTGGTATTGTGAAGACGAGAGAATCGGGAAAACTATTCCAGGTTAGCTATAAAACTTTTCGCCGTCTGGTTAAAGAAGCAAAACCTAACCTGCCCATTGGGCAAGCAGTACATGCTCTTCGGCATACATTCGGAACGCATTTCATGATGAAAGGAGGAAACATTCTTGCATTACAACGTATTCTCGGCCATTCGGATATCTCTCAGACAATGACCTATGCTCATTTTTCTCCTAGTTACTTAGTGGAGGCTACAAGCTATAATCCGCTTACCAGGGTGTCCACATTTCGTCCACAGTAGGGGGGAATTAGTGGAGATTTCGGGGTCTTATGGGGAAGATAACTTATTGATATGAATCACATCGCCGATTTTGAATATAACCAGCATCCTCTAGGCGAGATGCGTCTGGTGAGCAGAGTCTTTGAAAGATAAGACCTTTCAATAACACGAAAGGCTAACTCATCAATATCTTTGCAACAGTGCCAAAAAGCGCCTTCACGGCACCTTCTTAATATTGGTGGGTCGTGCAGGATTCGAACCTGCGACCAATTGATTAAAAGTCAACTGCTCTACCAACTGAGCTAACGACCCGATATGGTGGGTGATGACGGGCTCGAACCGC
>NZ_MAYS01000433.1 GCF_001756855.1 Candidatus Erwinia dacicola
TGGCCGCCGTCTGGCGCTGATGCTGGTGAAGTATCTTGGCCGCCGCAGCCTGACGCTCGGCTACGCCATCACCTTCGCAGATCTGCTGCTGGCTCCGTTCACCCCGTCGAATACCGCGCGCAGCGGCGGCACCATCTACCCGATCATTGCTAACCTGCCGCCGCTGTACGGTTCAAAACCGAATGACCCAAGCGCACGTAAAATCGGTTCTTACCTGATGTGGGTCGCCATCACCGCCGCCTGTATCACCAGCTCGATGTTCCTGTCGGCGCTGGCACCTAACCTGCTGGCGCTGGCGCTGGTAAAAAGCATTATCGGGTTTGATATCTCTTGGGGCATGTGGTTCCTCGCCTTCCTGCCGCTGGGTCTTATCCTGTTGCTAACGATGCCGCTGCTGGCTTACTGGTTATACCCGCCGGAAGTGAAGTTCAACGACGAAGTGCCGCGCTGGGCGATTAGCGAACTGGAAAAACTCGGTAAGCTGACCCGTAACGAAATCTTGCTACTGGTGTTCGTGGTCTCAGCCCTACTGATGTGGATTTTTGCTACCGCTTGGATTGAACCGGCGATGGCTGCCCTGCTGGTGGTGGTGCTGATGCTGTGGACCGGCGTGCTGAACTGGAACGACATCACCAGCAGTAAACCGGCGTGGAATACCTTTGCTTGGTTCGCCACCTTGGTGGCGCTGGCAGATGGCCTAGCACGCGTTGGCTTTATTGCTTGGCTGGGTAAAGAGGGTGGGCAGCTGCTGCAGGGTTATGACCCGCAGGTCTCCGCAGTGGTGCTGATAATTGCCTTCTTCGTGCTGCATTACCTGTTTGCCAGTACCACCGCGCACACCACCGCGCTGTTTCCAGCCATGCTGACCATCGCGGCCTCTATTCCGGGCATCAACATGTCGGTGTTTTGCCTGATGATGTGTACTTCGCTGGGTGTCATGGGGATTATCACCCCTTACGGCACTGGCCCAAGCCCGATTTACTACGGTAGCGGCTATCTGCCAACAAAAGACTACTGGCGCCTTGGCACCATCTTTGGGACCATCTTCCTCTGCGCGCTGATGCTGATTGGCTATCCGTGGATGGTGATGATGTTCTGATGATTTTCATCAAAGAGCCACGATGAACCATGCAGATGTTGCAACAATGTAATACCATTCCCCTACCTGCCGGTCTTGCTGCTGAGACCGGCAGGATAAAAACAACGAATTATCGCCAGTGATATTGTGCGCCAGAGCCCGGCGGCAACCAGTCATTAAGTGAGAAAACAATGTCGAATAAACCCTTCTACTACCAAAATCCCTTTCCTCTTGCCAAAGAAAATACCGAATACTATCTGCTGACTGACCAGCACGTCTCCGTGGCGGAGTTTGACGGTCAGCAGATCCTGAAAGTGGAACCGCAGGCGTTGACGCTACTGGCGCAGCAGGCGTTCCACGATGCCTCCTTTATGCTACGCCCGGCGCACCAGCGCCAGGTGGCGGCAATTCTGTCCGACCCGGAAGCAAGCGAGAATGACAGATACGTGGCGCTGCAGTTCCTGCGTAACTCAGAGATTGCGGCCAAAGGCATTCTGCCGACTTGCCAGGACACCGGCACCGCGATCATCACCGGAAAAAAAGGCCAGCGCGTCTGGACCGACGGCGGCGATGAAGCGGCGCTGTCGCAGGGCGTGTACAACACCTACATCGAAGATAACCTGCGTTATTCACAGAATGCCGCGCTGGATATGTACAAAGAGGTGAATACCGGCACTAACCTGCCTGCGCAGATCGACCTATACAGCGTTGACGGTGACGAATATAAGTTCCTGTGCATCGCCAAAGGCGGCGGCTCGGCGAACAAAACTTATCTCTACCAAGAAACCAAGGCACTGCTCTCCCCGGGTAAGCTGAAGGATTACCTGACCGACAAGATGCGCACCCTCGGCACTGCGGCCTGCCCGCCTTACCATATCGCCTTTGTGATTGGCGGCACTTCGGCAGAAAGCACGCTGAAAACCGTTAAGCTGGCTTCGACCCACTACTACGACGGCCTGCCAACCGAAGGCAACGAGCACGGTCAGGCGTTCCGCGACGTGGCGATGGAGCAGGAGCTGCTGCGTGCCGCGCAGGATCTTAGCTTGGGCGCGCAGTTTGGCGGTAAATACTTTGCCCACGATATCCGCGTAATCCGTCTGCCGCGCCACGGCGCATCCTGCGCGGTGGGCATGGGGGTTTCCTGCTCTGCTGACCGTAACGTGAAGGCGAAGATTAACCGCGACGGTATCTGGATTGAGAAACTGGAACACAATCCAGGCCAGTATCTTCCGGCTGAGCTGCGTCAGCAGGGTGAAGGCGAAGTGGTCCACGTTGACCTCAACCGCCCGATGAAAGCGATCCTCGCCCAGCTGTCGCAGTACCCGGTTTCGACCCGTCTGTCGCTGAGCGGTACCATCATCGTGGCGCGTGATATTGCCCACGCCAAGCTGCAGGAGCGTATTGCCAGCGGTGAAGGCCTGCCGCAGTACGTGAAAGATCACCCGATCTACTACGCAGGACCGGCCAAAACGCCGGAAGGCTACGCGTCAGGCTCCCTCGGCCCGACCACGGCGGGTCGCATGGACTCCTACGTCGATCAGCTGCAAGCCAACGGCGGCAGCATGATCATGCTGGCGAAAGGCAACCGCAGCCAGCAGGTGACCGATGCCTGCCATAAACACGGCGGCTTCTACCTCGGCAGTATTGGCGGCCCGGCTGCCGTACTGGCGCAGCAGAGCATCAAGAGCCTAGAGTGCGTAGAGTACCCGGAACTGGGCATGGAAGCGATCTGGAAAATCGAAGTTGAAAACTTCCCGGCCTTTATTCTGGTCGATGATAAGGGCAACGATTTCTTCCAGAAGATCAACGACACCCAGTGTGCCAAGTGCGTAAAATAAACGGGGCTTTGTTGAATAAATAGAGATTATGCTGCAACCTCATAAAAATAGCGATCGTCCATAACATAAAATCAGTAGGTTACAACCAGTGTTCGGTAATACATGCTGGAA
>NZ_MAYS01000434.1 GCF_001756855.1 Candidatus Erwinia dacicola
CTCTGGTCGTTCTTCAGCAACAACTGCCCACTGCTCAACAACCTGTTCATGGTTAGGAGATTGAATCGCCTCTTCTGAGAGCGCCTAGCCATGAATGTCAGAACGAACTATCCCTTTGATGCTGCGGTCGTGCATAGGTTTACTACTCTGGCAGTATGAAAATGCAGTTTTTGTCGTATTTTTAATCTGAAAGCCATCTTTCAGGCACACTGATCCGGAGCCGGTGCCTGAAGCCATCTTTTTTTCGCCATCCGATGCAGCCTGTCAGAGAGCATTTTGGTGGCCGTGCTTGAACAGGAGCTTTGCAGGGCGCGGTATGTACATGAAAGGCGATGCGGAGGAGAGAGTAAAGCACGGGCAAAAAAAAGCCCGCCGAAGCGAACTTTTTTGAAAACGGCAGCGATTACAGCTTAGCTGCGTTCTCGGACAAGTACTTAGCCACACCCTCTGGAGATGCACCCATACCTTCTTTTCCTTTTTCCCACTGAGCCGGGCACACTTCGCCGTGCTCTTCGTGGAACTGCAGCGCGTCAACCATGCGCAGCATTTCATCAACGTTACGGCCTAGTGGCAGATCGTTAACAACCTGGTGGCGAACCACACTGGCTTTGTCAATCAAGAAAGAACCACGCAGAGCAACGCCCGCATCCGGGTGCTCGATGCCGTAAGCTTTCTGGATTTCACGTTT
This sequence comes from Candidatus Erwinia dacicola, assembly GCF_001756855.1. Lineage (GTDB taxonomy): Bacteria > Pseudomonadota > Gammaproteobacteria > Enterobacterales > Enterobacteriaceae > Erwinia > Erwinia dacicola. Next base: position 689 of record NZ_MAYS01000434.1, read on the forward strand.
GATGTCAGCAACCATCGCGTACTGAATTTCGCCGATGCCGCCTTTATCAACTGGAGTTTTGCGCCATGCGTTGTGCACGAACTCTGAGTCGAAGGAAACGCCTACTACCTCCACGCCGCGCTTCTGGAATTCTGCATAACGCTTGTCGAAAGCGATCAGCTCAGAAGGGCAGACGAAGGTGAAGTCCATTGGCCAAAAGAACACAACGGTGGCTTTACCGGCGGTGTGTTCTTTAAAATTGAAGTTTTCTATGATCTCACCGTTGCCCAGCACGGCTGCGGCGGTAAAATCAGGGGCTGGACGAGTTACCAAGACCATGTTCACTCCTGTAGAAGTAAGTTGGAATAAGGGGACAAAACGCAGACAGTATATGATCTGCGTCACATTGATAACCAGCACTAAACGCCGATTTTTGAGATAAATTGTACCTATCAAAAATCTTTCAACAATAGAACAGTTTCATACAATAACCCTTTTTTATAAAAAGGGCAAGGTGTAAAACTGCGTTCGCCTGTTTACAGCGCTTTCTGCACTGCCTCTGCCATCATGCGCGGATAGAACTGCCAGAAAAATCTTCAAGATTTTGATAGTTATCAATAAAATCTTAGTAACTCTCTGCAAGTGCTGTCATCAGTGGGCGATGACTGGCCATGCCACGCAGCACATTTTGCAGATAAGCGGCCTCCGCACAACGCTCCATCCAGCGCTGCTGCCATAAATAGCGGTTAAGATTCTGGAACGGCTCCGGCGTGTTGGCTAATTTCGGGGCGATCACATTTCTGGCATCACGTAAAAAATCTGGCAGGGAAATTTCCGGCACCAGTTTATCCCAGTGTAATGACAGAACATGATCCCAGATAATATCTAGGGTAATCGGTGCGACGCGGCGGGTTTCCGTACGGAAAAACTGGCGCGCCGCAGGTACCTCTGGCAGAAAGTCGGTCGATTACATCGACGCGGCGATTCATCGCGATGCCGTCAGCGATCGGTTCTGGCTACTGCGGATAGGGGGTGCCGCGAACGCAATCGGCCATCAGATTGCCAAGCAGCAAGCTGCCAGCTAGGTGATGGTGTGCAAGATAGTTCATGAGATGATTCTATCCCACTTTTTGCAAAGTTTACGCAGATTGTTTAGCTATGGTTAGTTTTCAGCTAGAATGTGCGCCCTGATTTCCCAGACTGTGAATGATCATGCGCGTTGCCGATTTTACCTTTGAGTTACCTGAATCTTTGATTGCCCACTACCCGCAGGCGCAGCGCAGCGGATGCCGTCTGCTGAGCCTTAACGGCCCGATCGGTGTGCTGTCGCACGGGGTTTTCACCGATTTATTGCACAAACTCAATCCTGGCGACCTGCTGGTATTCAATAATACGCGGGTGATCCCGGCGCGTATTTTTGGCCGCAAGACCAGCGGTGGCAAGATTGAAGTGCTGATCGAACGCATGCTCGATGACACCCGCGTGCTGGCCCATGTGCGCTCCTCGAAAGCGCCGAAGCCTAGCACAGCGCTGCTGCTCGGCGACGATGAGAGCGTGCAGGCGACGATGGTTGCTCGTCACGATGCGCTGTTCGAAATAGAATTTAACGATGCGCGCCCGGTGCTGGATATCCTTAACGCCATCGGACATATGCCGCTGGCGCCGTACATTGATCGCCAGGATGAAGATGCCGACCGCGAACTGTACCAGACGGTTTACAGCCAGAAGCCGGGTGCGGTCGCTGCCCCGACCGCCGGCCTGCACTTTGATGAGCCGCTGCTAGAAGCGCTGCGGGAAAAGGGGATCGAGACGGCTTTCGTCACGCTGCACGTCGGGGCAGGCACTTTCCAGCCGGTGCGCGTCGACATCATCAAAGATCACATTATGCATGCCGAATATGCCGAAGTGCCGCAGGACGTGGTCGATGCGGTGCTGGCCTGTAAGGCACGTGGCAACCAGGTGATCGCGGTTGGCACCACCTCGGTACGCTCGCTGGAGAGCGCGGCGCAGACAGCACAAGACGCGCTGATTGGCCCGTTCTTCGGCGATACAAAAATCTTTATCTACCCGGGCTATCACTATCAGGTGATTGATGCGCTGGTGACCAATTTCCACCTGCCAGAATCAACGCTGATTATGCTGGTATCGGCGTTTGCTGGCTATCGTCACACCATGCTTGCTTATCAGCAGGCGGTGGCAGAGCAGTACCGTTTCTTCAGCTATGGCGATGCCATGTTTATCACCCGAAATCCTGAGGCTTACGCCGAGATCCCGTGTTAGTAATCTTCCCGGACAGGACACTCCCGTCCTTTATAACCATTTGCATCGGACTGTTTATCCGCTGGAGGCGATGTGAAGTTTGAATTAGACACAACTGACGACCGCGCGCGTCGTGGCCGCTTGGTTTTTGACCGTGGAGTGGTAGAAACCCCGGCATTTATGCCCGTGGGCACTTACGGCACCGTAAAAGGCATGACTTCGGAAGAAGTACAGGATACTGGTGCGCAGATCATCCTCGGCAATACCTTCCATTTATGGTTGCGTCCGGGCCAAGAGATCATGAAATTGCACGGCGATCTGCATGACTTTATGCAGTGGAAAGGACCGATCCTGACTGACTCCGGCGGCTTCCAAGTCTTCAGTCTGGGCGACATTCGTAAGATCACCGAAAAGGGCGTGCACTTCCGTAACCCGATCAACGGCGATGCAATCTTCCTCGATCCAGAAAAATCGATGGAAATTCAGTACGATCTCGGCTCTGATACCGTGATGATTTTCGATGAATGCACACCGTACCTAGCCGACTGGGATTACGCGAAGCGTTCGATGGAAATGTCGCTGCGCTGGGCGCAACGTAGCCGCGATCGCTTTGATTTCTTAGGAAATAAAAATGCTTTATTTGGCATAATCCAAGGCAGTGTTTACGAAGATTTACGAGATGTGTCAGTTAAAGGACTGGTAGAGATTGGCTTTGATGGGTACGCTGTGGGCGGATTGGCGGTCGGTGAGCCAAAGGAAGATATGCACCGTATTCTGGAACACGTCTGCCCGCAGCTTCCTCAGGACAAACCGCGCTATCTGATGGGCGTCGGTAAGCCACAGGATCTGGTGGAAGGCGTGCATCGCGGTATTGATATGTTTGACTGTGTGATGCCAACGCGTAACGCGCGTAACGGCCATCTGTTTGTGACCGACGGGGTGGTGAAAATCCGCAACGCGAAGTACAAAGATGACACGTCGCCGCTGGATGCTGAGTGTGATTGCTACACCTGTCGCAATTACAGCCGTGCATACCTGTATCATCTTGAACGCTGTAACGAAATTTTGGGTGCGCGTCTGAACACCATCCATAATCTGCGTTACTATCAGCGCCTGATGGCCGGTTTACGCCAAGCTATCGAAGAAGGTAAGTTAGAGCACTTCGTTACCGAATTCTACCAACGGACGGGGTTGGCGGTTCCGCCATTACCGTCTGGTAATTAAACAATGAGGGAAATTTAATGAGCTTTTTCACTTCTGATGCCGTGGCAGCCGCAGCTCTATCTCAGGGAAGTCCTTATTCTCTGGTGATCATGCTGGTGGTATTTGGCCTGATTTTCTACTTCATGATCCTGCGCCCACAGCAGAAACGTGCGAAAGAGCACAAGAAACTGATGGACTCCATCTCTAAGGGTGATGAAGTGCTGACCACCGGTGGCTTGGTAGGTCGCGTGACCAAAGTAGCTCAAACTGGCTATGTTGCTATCGCACTGAACGATACCACTGAAGTTGTGTTTAAACGTGACTTCGTAGCTGCCATTTTGCCGAAAGGTACCATGAAGGCGCTGTAATCTTCTGATTTCCCTAAGGGAACTGCCGTGTTAAACCGTTATCCTTTGTGGAAGTACATCATGTTGATCATCGTATTACTCGTCGGTCTGCTGTATGCACTGCCCAACCTGTATGGTGAGGATCCGGCTGTTCAGGTCACTGGTGCGCGCGGAAGCGCCTCCAGTGAGCAAACGCTGGTTCATATCCAAAATGCATTAAAACAAAATAATATCCAGAGCAAATCACTGGCACTGGAAAATGGCGCTATTCTAGCGCGTTTCGCTAACACCGACGTGCAGCTGCGCGCGCGTGAAGCGATTATGCAGGCTCTTGGCGAGAATTACGTAGTGGCGCTTAACCTCGCCCCGGCCACTCCAACTTGGCTCGCAATGCTGGCTGCAGAACCGATGAAGCTCGGTCTCGATCTGCGCGGCGGCGTCCACTTCCTGATGGAAGTCGATATGGATACCGCTCTGGGTAACCTCCAGGAGCAGAACATCGACAATCTGCGTAGCGATCTGGGTGATAAAAATATTCCTTACATTAACGTGCGCAAGACCGAAAACTACGGTCTGGAAATTCGTTTCCGTGACGCAACCGCACGCGACGAAGCGGTGAGTTATCTGACTGGCCGCCATCGCGATATGGTTATCAACAGCAGCGGCAGCAGTGCCCTGATGGCGGTAATGAGCGATGAGCGTATGAGTGAAGCCCGTGAATATGCGGTTCAGCAGAACATAAACATTCTGCGTAACCGTGTAAACCAGCTTGGCGTAGCAGAACCATTGGTACAGCGTCAGGGTTCTGACCTTATCGTGGTTGAACTGCCGGGTATTCAGGATACGACACGTGCTAAAGAGATCCTCGGCGCGACAGCGACGCTGGAATTCCGTCTGGTCAACACCAGCGTGGATGCCACCGCTGCAGCTAACGGCCGCGTACCGGGTAACACTGAAGTGAAAAATGCGCGCGATGGTCAGCCAGTGGTGCTGTACAAGCGTGTGATCCTCACCGGTGACCATATTACCGACTCCACCTCAAGCACCGATGAATACAACAAGCCCCAGGTCAATATCTCCTTGGACAACGCTGGCGGTAACATCATGTCCAACTTCACCAAGGACAGCCTCGGCAAAGCGATGGCAACCCTGTTTGTTGAGTACACAGACAGTGGGAAAAAAGATGCCAACGGTCGTGCGATTCTGGTGAAGCAGGAAGAGGTGATTAACGTGGCGAACATCCAGTCCCGACTGGGTAACAGCTTCCGTATTACCGGTATCAACAACTCGAACGAAGCCCGTCAGCTGTCGCTGCTGCTGCGTGCCGGTGCGTTGATTGCGCCAATCCAGATTGTGGAAGAACGTACCATCGGTCCAACCATGGGTGCGCAGAACATCACTCAGGGTCTGGAAGCCTGCCTGTGGGGCCTGATCGCTTCCATCGTCTTTATGGTGGTTTATTACCGTAAGTTTGGTGTGATCGCCACCTCTGCACTGGTGGCGAATTTGGTATTGATCGTTGGAATCATGTCACTGCTATCAGGCGCAACCCTGACCATGCCGGGTATTGCTGGTATCGTGTTAACGCTGGCGGTAGCCGTTGATGCCAACGTACTGATTAACGAACGTATCAAGGAAGAGCTGAGGAATGGACGTTCCATTCAGCAGGCAATCCATGAAGGCTATAAGGGCGCGTTCTCCAGTATTATTGATGCCAACGTCACGACGCTGATTACCGCGATCATTCTGTATGCTGTGGGCACCGGCTCGATTAAAGGCTTTGCGATCACCACCGCTATCGGCGTTGTGACCTCGATGTTTACTGCCATCGTCGGTACCCGCGCCATCGTAAACCTGTTGTACGGCGGCAAACGCATCAACAAGCTGTCTATCTGAGGAGTGCGATGTGGCACAGGACTATAGCGTTGAACAACTGAACTACGGCCGTAAAATCCATGATTTTATGCGCTGGGACAAAGTGGCCTTTACTCTTTCGGGGCTGCTGCTGCTTGCTTCATGCCTGATTATGGGCCTGAAGGGATTTAACTTGGGGCTGGACTTCACCGGTGGTACGGTGATTGAAATTACCTTGGAAAAACCAGCTGATATCCAGCAGCTGCGCAGTGCACTGGAGAAATCCGGCTTCGTCGATCCGCAGGTACAAAACTTCGGCAGCAGCCGCGACGTGCTGGTTCGCATGTCGCTGAACGAAGGCAATGTTGGTCAGGAGATGGGCAACAAGGTGGTGACTATCATCAACCAAGCTAGCCAGCAGAATGCCACCGTTAAGCGTATTGAGTTCGTCGGCCCGAGCGTGGGTAGCGATCTGGCGCAGGCGGGCGGTATGGCGCTGCTGGTGGCATTGATTGCCATCCTGATTTATGTTGGCTTTCGCTTCGAATGGCGTCTGGCACTGGGAGCGGTACTTGCCCTAGCGCACGACGTGGTGATCACCATGGGGATACTCTCACTGTTCCACATTGAGATTGACCTGACCATCGTGGCGGCGTTGATGTCGGTTATCGGCTACTCGCTGAACGACAGTATCGTAGTATCGGACCGTATTCGTGAGAACTTCCGCAAGATCCGTCGCGGCACGCCTTACGATATCGTCAACGTCTCGCTGACGCAGACGCTGAGCCGTACCATCATGACCTCTGCCACGACGCTGGTGGTGGTGCTGATGCTGTTTATTTTCGGCGGTGCGCTGCTGGAAGGCTTCTCGCTGACCATGCTGATCGGTGTTTCCATTGGTACCGTTTCTTCAATCTATGTGGCTTCGGCGCTGGCATTGAAGTTGGGTATGAAGCGTGAACACATGCTACAGCAGAAAGTGGAAAAAGAGGGCGCAGATCAGCCTTCGATTCTGCCTTAATGCGTTCCTGCGGCGGCGTAGAGCGGGCGGACCGAAAAAAGGTCCGCCCCTACAATTTCAAAGGCTGCATCGGGTGATGTGGCCTTTTTTATGGCGCGGTTTTCACCACCACATCATGGCTGCACACATAGCCCAGCTGCTCCGGCAGCAGGTTGCTCAGGCGCAGCGAGACCGTTTCTTCACTCTTCGGCAGCAGCGCACTGTCGACCTGAATCTGCTGTGACTAGCTGTCGACGGTTAACGGCTTACCGGTTGCGGTGTCCAACTCACCCCATTGCACTTCGGTGGTGAAGGCAGGGAGCGGGACATCATTGGTGGCATGAATGTGCAGAATCGCATGAATGCCATTGGCTTCCGCCTCCACATGGCTTAGCGACAGCTTAAGGTCACCGGTCTAGCTTTTCAGCACCACGCGCAGGAACAGCTAGGCACCCTGCGCAGAGCCGCTATTGAGATTACCCTGCCTTTCCAATGAGCTGGTGCGATTCGTCAGCTGGCGCATCTCTTGGCTCAGCTTTCCGACCTCATTATGCAGCTGATTGATTTTTGGCTGCGGCGGCGTGCCGGCAAATCCTGCCAAAAGCAGCAGAGAACTGACCAGCGAAAGTTTGAGATAAACCGTTGTCATTGTTCATTTCTTTCTGATTAAACCGATTTACTTTATCCTAGAGCAAACGGGTCTGAACCGCCCGCAGATAAATCCTGTATATAGGCTGTGTCTTGCAATTGTGCGGGAGCCCCACTGGCGGTCAAATTCGCTTGTAGCAAGGCGAGAGTTGCGCCATTGGGTAAACCCAATAAGCGGCGAACAACGCAGAGACAAGCGAATTTTGACCCAGCCCTGCGGGTCGCAGCCTAGTTGCGCAAGCCGCATAAAATTGGCGCTGATTTGCCAAGCTGGCTTTGGCAGCAGGACGCGATCGCGGTACACTAACCGCTAATTTTCAGGATTATCAGGACGCGACATGCATTGCCCATTCTGTTCCGCCGTGGATACTAAAGTGATCGATTCCCGCTTGGTCGGTGAAGGCACCTCCGTGCGCCGCCGCCGTCAGTGCTTGGTGTGCCATGAGCGTTTTACCACGTTTGAAATGGCGGAGCTGGTGATGCCGCGCGTGGTGAAGAGTAATGATGTGCGCGAGCCATTCAATGAAGACAAGCTGCGCCGCGGGCTGATGAAGGCGCTGGAGAAGCGCCCGGTCAATTCCGACGCGGTAGAAACCGCCCTCAGCCACATTAAAAGCCAGCTGCGCGCCACCGGTGAACGCGAAGTTACCAGCAAGCTGATCGGTGGGCTGGTAATGGATGAGCTGAAAAAACTGGATAAAGTTGCCTATATCCGCTTTGCTTCTGTTTACCGCAGCTTTGAAGACATTCGTGAATTTGGCGAAGAAATTGCCCGCTTACAGGACTGACGCGATGCGTGATGAAATCTACATGGCCCGCGCGCTGAAACTGGCGCGTCGCGGCCGCTTTACCACCATGCCGAACCCTAACGTCGGCTGCGTGATTGTGCGCGACGGCGCAATCGTCGGCGAGGGCTATCACCTGCGCGCCAGTGAACCGCATGCGGAGGCGCATGCCCTGCGTATGGCGGGGGAGCGCACCAAAGGGGCCACCGCTTACGTTACGCTCGAACCGTGTAGTCACCATGGGCGCACGCCGCCGTGCTGTGATGCCCTGATTGCCGCGGGCGTCAGCCGCGTGGTTGCCGCCATGCAGGACCCAAACCCGGAAGTGGCGGGCCGTGGTCTTTATCGTTTGCAGCAGGCGGGTATTGAAGTCAGACACGGGTTGATGATGCAGGAAGCGGAAGCGCTGAACCGTGGCTTCCTCAAGCGTATGCGCACCGGATTCCCGTGGGTGCAGCTCAAGCTGGGGGCATCGCTGGATGGTCGTACGGCAATGGCCAGCGGCGAAAGTCAGTGGATCACCTCACCCCAGGCGAGGCGCGATGTGCAGCGGCTGCGCGGGCAAAGTTCGGCAATCCTCAGCACAAGCGCCACGGTGCTGGCGGATAATCCTTCCTTGGCCGTGCGCTACGAGGAGCTAGACAGCAGCACTCAGGCGGAGTACCCGGCCAATCTGCTGCGCCAGCCGGTGAGAATTATCGTCGATAGCCAGAATCGCGTCATGCCCGAGCATCAATTGATTGCACAATCGGGTGAAACTTGGCTGGCACGCACGCAGTGTGACGAGCAAAGCTGGCCGGAGAACGTGACGCAGTTTTGCGTGCCGCGTCATAATGAGCGTCTCGATCTAGTGTCGATGATGCTGCTGCTCGGCAGAAAACAGATTAACAGCGTCTGGGTGGAGGTCGGAGCACAGTTTGCCGGGGCGCTGTTGCAGGCCAGAGTGGTGGACGAGCTGATCGTCTACCTAGCGCCAAAGCTGCTCGGCGATGCCGGGCGTGGCCTGTGCCACCTGCCGGGCCTAGAACAACTGGCCGCCGCCCCGGCTTTTGCCTTTAGTGATATTCGTCAGCTGGGGCCCGATTTACGCCTCACGCTGAGTCCGTTATGACGGTTTCTGCAAAAACAAGCAGACCGCCGAAGAGTGTGATAGAATCTGCCCCCCCTGCGCCTGCGGGCCAAAGCCAAAACGCCAAACAGAACCCCGAAAGGAAGATTATGAACGTTATTGAAGCTGCTGTTGCCACCCCTGATGCGCGCGTTGCCTTGATTATTGCGCGTTTCAACAACTTTATCAACGACAGCCTGCTGAGCGGTGCCATCGATGCCCTGAAGCGTATCGGCCAAGTGAAAGATGAAAACATCTCCATCATCTGGGTTCCGGGCGCTTACGAACTGCCAATGACTGCTCGTGCCGTGGCGAAAGCCGGTAAGCATGATGCGATTGTGGCACTAGGCACGGTGATCCGTGGCGGTACTGCTCATTTCGAATATGTGGCAGGTGAGGCCAGTTCTGGCCTAGCTAGCGTTGCCATGAACAGCGATATCCCGGTTGCCTTTGGCGTGCTGACGACGGAAAGCATCGAGCAGGCCATTGAACGCGCCGGAACCAAAGCGGGTAATAAAGGTGCCGAAGCAGCCCTGACCGCTCTAGAAATGATTAACGTATTGAAAGCCATCAAAACCTGATTTTAAGGGGAATTTCGTGAAACCTGCTGCTCGTCGCCGCGCCCGTGAATGTGCTGCTCAGGCACTTTACTCTTGGCAAATCTCCAAAAATGACATCACTGATGTCGAATACCAGTTTCTGGCGGAACAGGACGTTAAAGACGTCGATATTACTTACTTCCGTGAGTTGGTGAGCGGCGTTGCAACTAACAGTGCATACCTCGACGGTCTGATGAAACCTTACCTGTCGCGTCAGCTTGAAGAGCTTGGCCAGGTGGAAAAGGCCATCCTGCGTATCTCACTGTTTGAACTCAGCAAGCGTTCAGATGTTCCTTATAAAGTGGCGATCAATGAGGGGATCGAGCTGGCCAAAGTGTTTGGTGCTGAAGACAGCCATAAGTTTGTCAACGGCGTGCTGGATAAAGCCGCTCCGCAGATCCGCCCAAACCGCAAATAATTCTCTGAGACCGCTAACCCGGCCTCTTCTTTATATACTCCCGGAATGCACTATGGCATGTGGCGAATTTGAACTGATCGCGCGTTACTTTGACCGCGTGACAAGCTCCCGTCGCGATGTGGAAAAAGGCATCGGCGATGACTGTGCGCTACTCAGCATACCTGAAAAACAGACTTTGGCTATCAGCACCGACACGCTGGTAGAAGGGGTTCACTTCCTGCGCGATATCCCCCCCGTCGATCTCGGTTACAAAGCCCTAGCCGTCAATTTAAGCGATCTCGCGGCGATGGGGGCCGATCCTGCTTGGTTAACGCTGGCGCTGACGCTGCCGGAAATTAACGAACCGTGGCTCAAGGATTTTAGCGACAGCTTGTTTGAACTGCTTGACTACTACGATATGCAGCTGATCGGCGGTGACACTACGCGTGGGCCGCTTAGTATGACGCTGGGTATCCACGGACTGGTGCCGCAGGGCAGAGCGCTGAAGCGCAGCGGTGCGCGTGTCGGTGACTGGATCTACGTGACTGGCACGCTGGGTGACAGCGCGGCGGGGCTGGAACTACTGCACCACCACGTAAAAATCAACGATCCGGCAGCGCACGAAGCGTTGATAAAGCGCCATCTGCACCCGATGCCGCGCATTTTGCAGGGCCAGGCGCTGCGCGATCTGGCCAGCTCAGCTATCGATCTCTCTGATGGGCTGATTTCCGACCTCGGTCATATTCTCAAAGCCAGCGACTGTGGCGCACGCCTTAATCTGGACACGCTGCCGCTGTCGGCGGTGATGAAGCAGCACTTCGAGCCGCAGCAGGCCATCAGCTGGGCGCTGAGCGGTGGCGAAGATTATGAGCTGTGCTTCACGGTGCCGGAGATTAACCGCGGCGCGCTCGACGTGGCTCTGGGCTATCTTGGCGTGCCGCTCACCTGTATCGGTCAGATTGCTCCGCAGTCTGAAGGCCTGATGCTGTTGCAGAACGACAAGCCGGTAAAATTCAACCTGAAAGGATTTGACCATTTTGGCACGCGCTAAGGATGTGGCGAAAAGTCGCCTGAAGATGAGTAACCCGTGGCACTTGCTGGCGACCGGTTTTGGTAGCGGGTTAAGCCCGTGGATGCCGGGCACCATGGGCTCCGTTGCCGCGATCCCGATCTGGTATCTGATAAGCTTCCTGCCACAGGATCTCTACTCGCTGGTGGTACTGCTGGGGATCTGCATTGGTGTCTACCTGTGTCACCGCACGGCGAAAGATATGGGCGTGCACGATCACGGCAGCATTGTCTGGGATGAGTTTATCGGCATGTGGATCACGCTGATGGCGATCCCGGTTAACATCGGGCAGTGGGTACTGGCCGGTTTTGTAGTTTTCCGTGTGCTGGATATCTGGAAGCCGTGGCCGATCCGCTGGTTCGACCGTAACGTGCACGGCGGCATGGGTATTATGGTGGATGATATTATCGCCGGGATGATCTCTGCCGGGATTTTATTTGCGGCTACGCGCTACTGGTCGATCTAAATATTCCGGGTCGGGCATGCCCGACCCTTACACGATACGCCGTTATCCGTTACTCAAATTCCACCACGCGATGCGGCTGATACACGCTCTCCAGCTCGAAAATCTCTTCCTGCGATAACTCTACCTCTACCGCTTTTACCAAGTCGGCCAGCTGTTTGCTGCGCGATGCGCCGATAATAGGGGCGGCGACGGCCGGTTTGCTCAGCAGCCAAGCCAGTGCAACCTGCGCCCGGCTGACGCTTTTATCGTTGGCTATATTGGTCAGCCGTTCGGCAATCGTGTAGTGGTCAACTAATACTGGCCACAGCATTAGACTGTAAGTAGTACAGCCGCTCAGATTCGTTGGGCGTCAGACCGCCGTTATACCAGTGGGGCCTGATAGCGCTGTAATATCCCGTTATATAGCGGATTATCGCGCCCTGGGCTTCGCTGAAGCTGTTATAGCCCTTCGTCGGCACCCATTCGGTCTTCAGGCTCCGGAAGAACCGCTCCATAGGGGCGTTATCCCAGCAGT
>NZ_MAYS01000435.1 GCF_001756855.1 Candidatus Erwinia dacicola
TCACGGCGGGCGTGGGCCACAGCCAGAGGAACAACAGCCCGCCCAGCGACACCGACACCGCCGGCAGGGATATGTTGAGCGAACCGCCAGTCAACAGCGAGGCTAAGTCGCTCTCCCCTTTTGCGCCCAGCGCCACCGGGATCTGTTGGAAGATCAGCAGAATACCAATTGCCGCCAGCATGCCTTTGATCACCGTGCCCGGCACTAGGCTGATAAAGCGCCCGGCGCGCAACATGCCGAACATAAACTGCAGCACCCCGGCGATAATCAGCGCCAGCAGCAGCGCAGAGAACGACCCCAGCGTTTCAATCGCCCCAGTGACGATGGTCACCAGCCCGGCCGCCGGTCCGCTAACGGCAAACTTTGACGGACTGAAAGCGGTCACCACCAGTCCGCCGACCACGCCGGTCAAAAGTCCCACAAATGGCGGCAGTCCGCTGGCCTGCGCAATGCCAAGGCACAGCGGCAGCGCCACCAGAAACACCACCAGTCCGGCCGGAATATCCTGTCGTAAGGTTTTCAGGTTCACGCGCTGGCCTCCTCTGTTTGCTGAATGAGCTCCTTCAGATGGCCGCTGTACAGGTCATAGACGCAGCCAAACAGGTCAAGATCGCTATTCTCGCGCCAGGCTTTCAGTACCGGGCTGGTTTTGACTAGCTGGGCAAACTGCGCCAGCACGTTAGCCTCCACCAACCGGTTGAGATGCTCACTCTGCTTCTCTTGCGCATTCAGCGCAGCAAGATCGGGCGACAGCGCCTCGCGCAGCTGAGTGATGCGCCGCGCCAGCGCAGAGTTCTCATCGTATAGCGGAATATCCGGCAGCGTCAGCGCCGCCTGCACCCCGCCACAGCCGTAGTGACCGCACAGCACGATGCGAGAAACCTTTAGGTATTCAATTGCATACTGCAATACGCTCATAAAGTTATCGTCATTACTAACCACCATATTGGCGATATTGCGATGCACGAATAACTCGCCGGGATGCGCCCCGGTCAGCACTTCGGCCGGGACGCGACTGTCGGAACAGCCAATCCACAATGAGTGCGGCTGCTGCCCGTCTACATTTTGCTGGAAATAGTGCGGATGACGTTGGCGTCGCTGTAATGCCCAACTGCGATTTTTAGCTAACAAGGGTTTAAGTGTCGTCAAAAGAGCCTCTCTTTCCGCAAAACGGATTATCACTGTCATCGATTAAATCGATGGGCCTGAAAATAAGTTTTAACATCTTAGTTAATAGAAATGGATTAAGACTAATCCTAACTAACTGATGTAGCCCTCTGAAACACCAGACAGTAGCTGTATCTCCAGATAAGAGATAGGCTTAAATATATGTTTAACACTAACTCGCCATCATCCAGCAAACGATGAAGCCGGGCATGAATGTTTCCCATGTCGCTTGCCTGCACGGTATTCAGCCCAGCCTGCTATTGAACGTAGCGCCCTTACAGGGCGAGCGTCACGGCTTCGCCGTTCCGGTGCTTTGCATGACCGGAGCTCCGCTTTATACTCAGCTCCATGTATATCCCGCGTCCCGCCAAACTCCTTTTCACCGTCGATGACGGCTGGAACCGCTATCTCGAAAAACATGGCGACAGCGTCAGCCAGTGGACCCCACTCGCCGTTGAGCGCATGCGCGCCTGCGGCACCTGCGCTATGGGTGTGCGCCGCTACTGCTGCGCTTCACCTGACTGTACCCACTCCCGCTTCTTCTGCCAGAGCTGT
>NZ_MAYS01000436.1 GCF_001756855.1 Candidatus Erwinia dacicola
AGATACTCGATTGAGTACCAGAATGTGAATTACAGATACTTAGCAGATCACAATATACCACTATGACACAAGACGAGAACATCCAAAGATCACGACTTCTCAAGGGGTTATCTTCTGGCAACCCTATCCCTATGCGGCTGACCACCGAAGAGCGCGCGTTACTTGAGGCGTTAGCCACCAAAGAATGCCGTTCGATCTCCAGCATGGCGCGCATGATTTTTTTGCGGGGCATGGAAGTAGCTAACGCGGACTGATCAAGGTGTTTCTATGGAAAACATCACAATCAATTTAAACGTATTGGCCCCCTATCTTTCCCTAAGGGAGTATGCCCGAGTAACTGGCATCCCTTTTGAAACGTGCCGAGCCATGGTGAAGGACAGGAGGATCATCATCCGACCTAAAGAGCTAGCCGGTGGAAAGGTTGAAGTGAATATGGTCGCCATGCTTAAAGATGCCATTGCTAATAGCTAATAGGGTTGCAAAATGAGAAAAAGATACCTTGAGCATGGGTCAAGTGTCGGAAATATTTCGGGGCTGATACACGTCAGAAAAAACACCTATGTGTATTATGGATTCACTATCCGCAAATCATCACGCAATGCTTTTAATCGTAGCAATTCGTATTTAATAAATAAGCGGGATGTTAACGGCTGCATTGATAATTACTATGGCCGTGACTTTGCCTTATCGGAAGCACTGCGAACCATTGAAAGGCTGAATGATGGAAAAGGTTATGAAAACTGAAATGGTTATCGGGCTTTCTCTCTTTGCTGTTCTTACGTTGTATTCAATTCAATTTTTGATTCGTCAGCGGAGTATAAAAGTAAAGCAGCAAAGAATTAACACGCTTGCTGAATATAACATCCTCTGCGAAGAAGTAGAGCTAAAAGCCCGTAGGAAACTGTAGCAGGTACAAGATATAAACGATAATGCTCCATCACTTGCCAGCCGGTTAAAGCATGGTTGCCAGGTCACGCACTACCGCAATACACGCGGCTGGATTGAATGCCCGGACGGGCGTTTCTTTAAACCGGAAC
>NZ_MAYS01000437.1 GCF_001756855.1 Candidatus Erwinia dacicola
TGCCGCCGGCGCGCATGCGCTCAACGGCGAGTGGGGTCCACTGGCTGACGCTGTCGCCATGTTTTTTGAGATAGCGGTTCCAGCCGTCATCGACGGTGAAAAGGAGTTTGGCGGGACGCGGGATATACATGGAGCTGAGTATAAAGCGGAGCTCCAGTCATGCAAAGCACCGGAACGGCGAAGCTGTGACGCTCGCCCTGTAAGGGCGCTACGTTCATCGTTGCCGACAGTATCATCCGTTTGCTGTCACCATTCCGCTTGCTACGCCGCGGGCCACCTGCCCACATCGCCTTCTGAATACCGCCATCCTGCGCCAGCGCAGGCAAAAGCTGGTCGCTTCATGCAACAGGCGCACCGCTTTATTGAGGTTGGATTTGCCGCAGCCATTGGGGCCGGTGATAACGTTGAGCTGACCGAGTTTCAGCTCCAGGGAGCGAATGGACCGGTAGTTAGTGAGAGAGAGTTGTTTGATCACGGTACAGGTCTGAAAAACAGGGGCGCGTTATGACGCGCGCCCTTGGGTTACTTACGGCGCCAGCTAGTGCCGCCCGCGCCGTCTTCGAGCACGATGCCCATCTCGTTGAGTTTGTCGCGCGCAACGTCGGCATGCGCCCAGTCTTTCGCTTTACGCGCATCAATACGCATTTGGATCAGCGTTTCAATCTGCGCCACCTCTTCATCATTGATATTGTTGGCATTTTGCAGGAACTGCTCCGGATCCTGCTCCAGCAGGCCGAGCACGCCCGCCAAGGTGCGTAGGCGCGCTGCCAGTCCATTCGCGGCCGCTTTGTCGATGTCCTTCAGGCGGTTGACTTCACGCGCTAGGTCGAACAGCGCCGAGTAGGCTTCCGGCGTGTTGAAATCGTCGTCCATCGCTTCGCAGAAGCGGGTTTCAAACTCTTCGCCACCGGCCACTTCGGCATTGACATCGGTGTTACGAATAGCGATATACAGACGCTCCAGCGCGGAACGCGCCTGATTGAGATTATCTTCGCCGTAGTCCAACTGGCTGCGATAGTGGCTGGACATCAGGAAGTAGCGCACAGTCTCAGCATCGTAGTGCTCCAACACATCGCGCACGGTGAAGAAGTTGTTCAGCGATTTCGACATCTTCTCGCGGTACACCATTACCATGCCGGAGTGCATCCAGTAGTTCACATACGGGCCGTCGTGAGCGCAGGTAGACTGGGCGATCTCGTTTTCGTGATGCGGGAACATCAGGTCAGAGCCGCCGCCGTGGATGTCGAAGTGCTCACCCAACTGCTTGCAGTTCATCGCCGAGCACTCAATATGCCAGCCCGGGCGGCCCATGCCCCACGGAGACTCCCAGCCTGGCTCGTCGGCTTTCGACATCTTCCACAGCACGAAGTCCATCGGGTTGCGCTTGACGTTCTTGGCCACTTCAACCCGAGCGCCAGCCTGCAGGTGCTCCAGATCCTGGCGCGACAGGGAACCGTAGTTCGGATCGCTGTAGACCGATAACATCACGTCGCCGTTGCTGGCAATGTAGGCGTGTTCACGGGCGATTAGCTTTTTAACCAGCTCGATAATCTCGCCGATGTGGCGCGTGGCGCGTGGCTCCAGGTCCGGCGGCAGAATATTCAGCGCGGCGAAATCCTTGTGCATTTCGGTGATCATGCGGTTGGTCAGCTGTTCAATGGTTTCACCGTTTTCGTTGGCGCGTTTGATGATTTTGTCATCAATGTCGGTGATATTACGCACATAGTTCAGCTGATAACCGCTGTAACGCAAATAGCGTGCCACCACGTCGAACGCGGCAAAGGTCCTGCCGTGGCCGATGTGGCAGAGGTCGTAAACAGTAATACCGCACACGTACATGCCAATCTTTCCGGCATGAATAGGTTTGAATTCCTCTTTTTGACGACTCAGGGTGTTGAAGATCTTTAGCATTGAGACATTCCGTTTTAGGCGTGTGCGGGATTACGATAAAAAGTCAATCGAACGTTCTATTTTTACTCCCAGCGCTATGTAAAGCAAGGGTATCGCTGCTTCCTTTACGCAGCAGGGCTGACGAGCCATCACTTTTTGTGATATAAGAGCCGTCTGACGCACGGGAAAGACTTACGTCTTCGCTCCCGGCGCTCAATGTTAAATACTCCAACCCCGACAGGATAAGAAAATGGTTACTTTCCAGACTAATCATGGCGATATCGTCATCAAAACCTTCGAGGATAAAGCACCGGCTACCGTTGCAAACTTCTTGGAATACTGCCGGGAAGGTTTCTACGACAACATCATCTTCCACCGTGTGATCAACGACTTTATGATCCAGGGCGGCGGCTTTGAACCGGGCATGAAGCAGAAAGAGACCAAAGCAGAGATCCAGAACGAAGCCAGCAACGGTCTGAAAAACACCAAAGGCACGCTGGCAATGGCACGTACTCAGGCTCCGCACTCGGCTACCGCGCAGTTTTTTATCAACGTAGCAGACAACGACTTCCTAAATTTCCGTAACGAAAGCCTGCAGGGCTGGGGTTACTGCGTGTTCGCTGAAGTGGTTGAAGGTATGGACGTGGTTGAGAAAATCAAAGCCGTGTCTACCGGCAGCAGCGGCATGCACCAAGATGTGCCAAAAGACGACGTGGTTATCCAGAAAGTTACCGTCAGCGAATAATGTCGCACACGCTGTTTATCGCAGATCTGCATCTGTGTACTGAAGAACCAGCAATCACTGCCAGTTTTCTGCATTTTTTACGCCGTGAAGCGCAGCACGCCGACGCACTGTATATTCTTGGCGATCTGTTTGAAGCCTGGATCGGCGACGACGATCCGAACCCGCTGCACGCCGAAGTGGTGACCGCGCTGCGCCAGCTCAGCATTCCCTGCTACTTTATCCACGGCAACCGCGATTTCCTAGTCGGGAAACGCTTCGCCCGCGCTGCGGGTATGACTCTGCTGCCCGAAGAGCAGGTGCTGGAGCTGTACGGCAGGCGCGTGCTCATTATGCACGGCGACACGTTGTGTACCGACGACGTGGACTATCAGCGCTATCGCCAGAAGGTGCAGCAGCGCTGGCTGCAAACCGTTTTCCTTGCTCTGCCGCTGTTCGGGCGCCAGCGTATTGCGCGCAAGATGCGCAACGGCAGCAAGCAGGCCAACCGCAATAAAGATCTCTCGATTATGGATGTCAATCCGCAGGCGGTTGTCGACGCCATGAGCCGCCACCGGGTGCCGTATCTGATCCACGGGCATACCCATCGCCCGGCCGTGCATCCGCTGGAAATTAACGACCAGCCCGCCGAACGGCTGGTGCTGGGCGCTTGGCATGAAGGAGGTTCGATGATCAAAGTCGGCCCTGATAAGATTGCGCTAATTTTCTTTCCGTTCTGAATCAAAATTTTGGCGCCATCCTGCGCCAGTTGACGCTACGCAACCGTTTTCCTCGCCGCACAGTCGTGATATCCTCTCTGCCCTTCCTACCCCGTATCCCGTATCCGCGCTGCTGCGGTGAAGTTTTACAATCACAGGAGTCAGATCTGCATGTCATCCAACACCGCCCCGGCCCGCATTGCTATTGTTATGGGTTCCAAAAATGACTGGGCAACCATGCAGCTTGCAGCGGAAATCCTCACTAAGCTCGACGTTCCGTTTCACTGTGAGGTGGTGTCTGCGCACCGTACCCCGGACAAACTGTCCGGCTTTGCCGAGCAGGCCGCCGATAACGGCTTCCAAGTGATTATAGCGGGTGCAGGCGGCGCGGCGCATCTGCCGGGTATGCTGGCAGCGAAAACCTTGGTACCGGTGCTGGGTGTGCCGGTGCAGAGCGCCGCGCTGAACGGAATCGACAGCCTGTACTCTATCGTGCAGATGCCGCGCGGCATTCCGGTTGGTACGCTGGCGATTGGCAAAGCCGGTGCGGCGAACGCCGCCCTGCTGGCGGCGCAGATCCTCGCGCTGCACGATGCTGCGCTGGCAGGCCGCCTAGCGAACTGGCGTCAGACGCAGACCGACGAAGTGCTGAACAACCCGGACCCGCAGGTGGAAGCATGAAGCCGGTCTGCGTATTAGGTAACGGCCAGCTAGGCCGCATGCTGCGCCAAGCCGGGGAGCCGCTGGGCATCGCGGTGTATCCGATCGGGCTGGACGCCGAGCCGCAAGCGCTGCCGACTGCGCAGAGCGTAATTACCGCCGAGATTGAACGCTGGCCAGTAACCGCCCTGACACACGAGCTGGCAGGCCACAACGCGTTTGTTAACCGCGATATTTTCCCGCTGCTGGCAGACCGCTTAACCCAAAAGCAGCTGCTGGACCGCCTCGGCCTTGCGACGGCCCCTTGGCAGCTGCTGTCCGATGCCGACGAGTGGGCGCAGGTGTTCACCACCCTTGGCGAGTTGGCAATCGTCAAGCGCCGCACTGGGGGGTATGACGGCCGCGGTCAGTGGTGCCTGCGCGCTGATGAGATCGCGATGCTGCCCGCTGACTGCTACGGTGAGTGCATTGTTGAGCAGGGGATTTGCTTCTCCGGCGAGATGTCGCTGGTCGGTGCACGTGGTCACGACGGTCACACCGTGTTCTACCCGCTGACGCATAACCTGCATCAGGACGGCATTCTGCGCACCAGCGTGGTGCTGCCGGACGTTAATGCAGAGCATCAGCAGCAGGCGGAGCGCATGCTGTCGGCGATCATGAACGAGCTGAACTACGTCGGCGTGATGGCGATGGAGTGCTTTGTGGAGCCGGAAGGTCTGCTGATCAACGAGCTGGCCCCGCGCGTGCACAACAGCGGCCACTGGACGCAGAACGGCGCATCGATTAGCCAGTTTGAGCTGCACCTGCGGGCGATTCTTGGTCTGCCGCTGCCAATGCCAGTGGTCAGCACCCCGGCGGTCATGGTGAACCTGATCGGCACCGACGTGAACCTCGACTGGCTGAACCAGCCGCTGGTGCATCTGCACTGGTATGAGAAAGAGGTGCGCGCCGGACGCAAGGTAGGCCACCTCAATTTGGCAGACGTCAGTCCGGCGGCGTTAAGCGCGGCGCTGAATGCTCTGGTACCGATGCTGCCGGCGGAATACGCCAGCAGCATTGCGTGGGCGGTTGAAAAACTCGGGTGTTCCTGTTTGCTGGCTGACTTGAAAAGAGGGTCAGCTCCTACGAAACCCGCGAATCGTATTTCCTTTTGCCCCAATATTCCGCAAATTTTTTTGTAGGGGGCGACTTTTTTTTCGGTCAACCGACAAAAATCACCTCACTCCGCATAATACTCTCTGAACAACGCCTTGCCCCTCAGCAGACGAATTCCCAGCCAGCTGCCGCAGATCGACAGCAGCAGCGCGCCGGTCAACGGCAGCACCATCCACAGCACGTAATCCGGCTGCCACGGGAAGTCGAACACCTTGCGCTGAGACCCCACAGCGCCGCTTCCGCACCGATGACTGCCCCTACGCCGGAAACCACACCCAGTAGCGCAGACTCGCACCACAGCGTGCCGCGCAGCAGGCTCTTGCTGGCACCCAGCATGCGACACACCACCAGCTCTTGGCAACGCTGACACATCCCGACTAGGATCTGTGCCAGCAGCAGCACGCCGCGGGCCGTCACCAGCACCACCATAATCTCCAGCGCCTGGCTGACCTGCGCCAGCACCTGCCCTATCTGGCGCATGATGCTGCCGATATCCAGCAGGCTGAGCGTCGGGAACTGGCTGTTGAACCGGGCCAGCAGCGCGTTGTTATTGTCGAGGCGGAAGCTGGTCAGCTAGGTCTGCGGCTGGCCGTCGAGCGCGCCCGGCGGGAAGATTAAGAAGGTCGAGTCCGTCAAGGTAGTGTAAATTCAGAACCAACCTTCCGGTCCGGTAA
>NZ_MAYS01000438.1 GCF_001756855.1 Candidatus Erwinia dacicola
TTAGTTGACCACTACAGGATCTAATCCTAGGGGCAGGTCACTTCATTTCGGAGCAGTAAAAAGTTTCGGCAGGTGTTAGGCAAAGCTAATTGTTAATTAATATCACGTAACTCATTGATAAATATATCTATTATGAGCTAAGTTTATCTTTTAAACAGGCTGCTGGCCTTGTAGGCCCTAGTATACATGAATTAAAGAAGCAAGGTTTAGTGCTTTCAAGTGGACGCCCAAAACACATAAGCTATGTATTTTCGTTGAACATAAAAAATAATGAGGAATTTCAATTAATTTTTGATGAAAAGCATGTGCTCTCTTCTGAAAGGAAACATTAGAAAAAGAGCTATCCATGATTAGTTACGAACTTGAAGCTTATCAAGAACTTCTAAAGAAAATTCCGCATAAGAAGCTAAAAATCATCAAGCCACAGTAAGATACCTTAGAAAAAACTAATCAATTAAATGGCAAACTTCGCGCAATTAATCAGCTGTTATCCCATCGAAACGAATAAGGGAGCCAAGTAAATGGCTTCCTTCTCTGATTTATCATATGACAGCGAAAAAAAGATTCTTGATGGTTCTAAGGGATTCAAACCCTGATAACATTAGGGCTTCTTATTGAAGATATCTTTTTTCCGAATTTTTGTTGTGAGCTTTTTATAGGAAGCTTTGCCCAAACCTTTAAGGCCACCAAAGTGAATATTATCAACCTGATATATGAATACATGCAGCCCTTCTACCATCGGTTGCATAAACTGACCATATTTTATTTTTTTTTCAGAAATAGCTTCTAATTGAGACTCCCAATGTGCCGTCATATCAGGTTTGGTCATCGCTTCTGGCAGGGAGAGTATCAGTCTACGTCCAATATCTGTGGCGTGGATTTCTTTGCCTTTTTTGGTCAAATAGTCTCGCTTAAACAGTAACTCAATGATGCCTGCTCGGGTAGCTTCCGTCCCAAGACCATCAGTATCTCTTAGTACCTTCTTAATTGCCCTGTCGGTCACGTATCTGGCAATGCCCGTCATAGCTGATAGCAAAGAGGCATCGGTAAAGTGCCTTGGCGGTGAGGTCTGTTTTTCATCAAGCCGTCCATCAACACAGAGTACCGCCTCCCCTTTAATAACGTCTGGTAACCTTACAGCTGAGAACTCCGGATCTTCATAAGATGATTTCCGCTCGGGTAATAATGCTTTCCAACCTTTATCAACCACCTCTTTTTGCCTGCTGATGAACAAGCCACCGCCGACTTCGGTATCAATCTGCTTTTCCTGATATTGAAAAGGTGGATAGAACTGCATTAGATACTGTCTGGCTAACAGTTCATAAACGTTCTGTTCATCCAGTGACAGACGACTGATATCCACTCCGCGACTGGTCGGGACAATGGCATGATGCGCACTGACCTTGTCATCATTCCATGCTTTAGACTTAACAGACAGATCAGCTATACCGACTGCTTCCGTCAGTCCTGGGACGGTTTTAGTGATCGCTTGAGTCACCCTCTGAGTGTCACCGAAGTGTCCACTGGGTAGATAACGACAATCTGAACGAGGATAGGTAATCAGCTTATGCTTCTCATATAGTTGCTGGCAAACATCAAGGGTCCTCTGCGCATTGAGATTAAAACGTCTTGAAGCATCGATTTGCAGCGCGGACAGGTTATAGGGTAATGGCGAGGCTTGTTTCGCCCGTTCTTCGGTTACCGCAAGCACGGTTCCTGACTGACCTGTCACCTTCTTCAAAACGGTTTCAGCCAGCTTTTTAAGCACCAGTCGCCCCTCTTCATCCATATATGGTTCACAAGCGGAACTCGGCTTCCATTTTGCTGTATAAACTTGATTCTTATCGGTTTTAAAATCAATAAAAACGTCATAGAAGGGTTTAGAGACAAAATTCTCTATCTCTAAGTCGCGGTTAACCACTAAACCTAATACTGGAGTTTGTACCCGTCCGACAGAGAGGACACCATTATAACCCGATGACTGCCCCCGCAAGGTGCATAAGCGGGTCATATTGATACCATATAGCCAGTCAGCACGTGCCCGGGCTAAAGCTGAAGTGGCTAAAGGAATAAAGTCAATATTTCTGCGTAGGTCGTTTAAAGCCCTTAGGATAGCATCGGCGTTCATGTCATTAATTAAACAGCGTTTAGCCGCTTCCCGCTTCTCTTTAGGCACACCACAATAATTGATAATCTCATCAACCAGAATTTGCCCGACCCTATCGGGGTCACCCATATTGACTAACACATCGGCTTCGTTGATCAGTTTTTTTATAACTTTAAATTGCTTCTGCGTAGCCGGCTTTACCGAGTGTTTCCACTTAACAGGTACAATAGGTAGGTGTTCCCTGCGCCATTTTTTGAATTCAGGGTTATAGGCATCAGGCTCAGCCTGTTCGAGTAAATGGCCAATACACCAAGTCACCACATCACCGTTGGCGGTTCTAATAAATCCGTCACCCTTTTGATGCGGTTTAGACAAAACATCAGCGACCGCCCTGCCCACGCTTGGTTTTTCAGCTATATACAAAATCACTGACTTCTCCTGCTACTGATATCAACAATCTTGAGTGCTGATACTTCCCTTTCCAAGGCGTCGATCTTATCGAATGTTTCGAACAAAGAGAATTTTAACTGAGCATTTTTAGCAAAAATCTTATCACAGAAAACTTTGATATCGTCTCTCTGTGCTTTATAACGCTCTTTTAACTCGCGTTCCTTATCTCTTTGTGCGCGCATTTTATCCACCGAGGCTTTACCTGAAGCGACAGTAGACACCGCATGATCGAGTTTTCTTTCATGAATAGCTCTTTTAGCTTTCTGAACAAATTCAACATAATAGGAGATCCCTCCTGAATTTAGACCCGCTTCTTACCCGCTTCTTGATTGATATGGCTCAGAGTTACTCGCCCATCGTGGGGAGTTCGTTCGGGAACGCCGTTTCATAAACGTTCGAGAGCCTGCTCAAGCCTTATTATCGTCAGTTTACCTCGTTCAGATAGTGTTTCTTCATAAATCATAAATAAGCGTCATTTTTATTAAAAGCAATATACTCAAGATAATTATTAAATAAAACTTGTTCAATCGATCTGATTTCGTAAAATACTTTTGAAGTAACATTCGGCATATTGAGACCAAGAGATTTAATCTAATTATAGGGGCTGTCCTAG
>NZ_MAYS01000439.1 GCF_001756855.1 Candidatus Erwinia dacicola
GCCAGTCAGCGCATAACAGGTCCAAGAACGGCAAGTGGGTGAACTATAGCTACGACTGGATGTTTAAACCGGGCGCGATGAAGACGATTGCGCAGTATGCCGACGGTATCGGGCCGGATTACCACATGCTGATAACGGACTGATCACAGCGTGGCGACGTGCGCTTCACCGACATGGTCAAGATGGTGGTGCACCCTTACACCGTGCGCGCCGATCAGCTACCGCCGTATGTTAGTGATATCGACTTGCTGTATAACCTGCTGTACCACAAGGCCGGCGTCGACGGGCTGTTTACCGACTTTCCGGATAAAACCGTACATTTTTTAGGACGATGAAACATAGGGGTTAGGCATGCCTGACCCGTTTTAAAAGCTTAAACGTTAAACAGCTCGCGCAGATATTTCGGCACTGCCAGATCGGCATTCGAACCAATCACTTCCAGCTCCGGCAAAATATCCTTCAGGCGCTGATGCGAGTTGCTCATCACGCAGCCCTTACCCGCCATGCTCAGCATCTCTTTATCATTCATACCGTCGCCAAAGGCGATGCACTCCTGCAGCGAATAGCCGAGCGATTTTGATACCGCATCGAGCGCATGCCCTTTCGATACGCCGCCCGCCATCACTTCCAGACAGGTCGGCAACGAGAAGCTGACGTTTATCCGGTCACCCCAGCGCACCATTAGCGCCTGCTCCAGCGGCACCAGCAGCTCTGGGATCGCGCAGGTAAAGAACACCTTGCTGATGCCGTCGGTCTGCAGCTGGCCCGGCTGAAAAATCTGGTAGTTAAAGTCTGATTCGCGGAAGAAATCTACCTCTTCCGAACGATGGCGGTTAAGGAACCACTCCTCATCGCGATAGACGTTGGTGTAGATATCCGGGTTAGCGTGCTGCATGGCAAACAGCTCCCGCGCGATATCTTCATCAAGATTATGGCTGAACACCAGCTCGCTGGCGGTGTTGTGCACGCGCGCGCCGTTTGAGGTAATCATGTCAGCGTCGATGCCGAGGCTGTCGCGCATCTGCGCCACATCGATGTAGTGACGACCGGTGGCGAAGACAAGGTGCACGCCTTTACGCGTCAGCAGCTGTAGCGTTTCGCGCGCGAAGCGAGAAAGGGTGTGATCCGGTGACAGCAGCGTGCCATCCAAGTCTGAAGCAACAATATGGAACATAAAACCTCTGGTTAACATTTCCTGGTGGGGCTTCCCCCTGATGAATCCCCAGAAAACAAGACAGGCATAGTGTAATGTGATCTAATTGATTGCGCTAACAATTTCAAGGAAATCACCGCTATGCCTGCCCGTGTATTATGCCAAAAATTCTTTAAAAGTATACTGGAGCCTCTGCATCTTTACCGCCAGAAATCACTGATTGATGCAACCAGT
>NZ_MAYS01000440.1 GCF_001756855.1 Candidatus Erwinia dacicola
TTCTGGGGATCCCTCAGGGGGCATCCCCGGTCCTGCTGGCCGCCGGGGATTCGCTGCGCCAGGAGAGCGTCGGCGCGCTGCAGCGCCTGCACCAGCGCGGTTATCAGCTGGTGATGCTGACCGGGGATAACGAAATCACCGCAACGGTCATTGTGCGCGAAACCGGGATCGACAGGGTGATTGCGGGGGTATTACCGGCAAGTAAAGCCGTAGCGATCGCCCACCTGCAGCAGCAGGGCCAGCAGGTGGCGATGATTGGCGACGGCAGCGATGTGGCGATTGAAACGGCGGCGATTACCCTGATGCGCCAAGATCTGAATGCGGTGGTCGATGCCTTAGCCATCGCCAAAGCAACCCTGCGCAATATGAAACAGAATTTACTTGGGGCGTTTATCTATAACGCGACGGGGATCCCGATCGCTGCCGGGGTGCTCTACCCGCTGACCGGCACGCTGCTCAGCCCGGTGGTGGCTGGCGCAGCGATGGCGCTCTCTTCGATTACCGTGGTCAGTAACGCCAACCGCCTGCTCAGCTACCGTCCGCCTCAGCACTAAATCCTCCCGGCTACGCTTCGTTTTTCCTTGTCTGTCAGCGAGTTATCGCGTTAGCATGGTGGCACTAAACGGATGAGGCGGGAAATTATGAGAAATCTTGTGCAAGTACTGCGGGCGCTACGCGACAGGTTCTGGCTGGTAAACTGCAGCTATCCGGCGCTGGACATCACGCTGGGCGACTGCCGGCTGCATCTGGTCGGCAGTATTCATATGGGCACGCGCAATATGCTGCCGCTGCCTGTCGTGCTGATGAAGCGCTTGCGTCAGGCCGACGCGCTGATTGTGGAGGCCGATATTACCGCCGGTGGCTCGCCGTTCAGCGACAGCGCAGTCTTCCCGCCGCTGGCAGAGCGCCTCAGCGCTGAGCAGCTCAGCACATTACACCAGCGGGCGGCAGAGCTAGGGATCTCCCCGGAGCGCATCGACACGCTGCCCGCCTGGCAGGTTGCACTGATGCTGCAAGCGCAGCAGGCTCAGCGCCTTGGGCTGCACGCCGACTGCGGCATCGACTATCAGCTGCTGCAGGCCGCGCGCTGGCTGGAAAAAAAAGTGATTGAGCTGGAGGGGCCGGAAACCCAGTTGGCGCTGCTGAATTCGCTGCCGGACAATGGGCTACCGCTGCTGGAGGACACGCTGGAGTACTGGCACACTAACGCCCGCCTGCTGCAAACCATGGTCAGCTGGTGGCTGGAAGCGCCACTGGGCAGCCACAGCAAGCTGGAGCTGCCGAACACTTTCAGCAGCAGTCTGAACGATCTGCTGATGCATCAGCGCAATCAGCAATGGAGCCAGCTTCTGCGCCAGTTGCCGCTAGGACGCTACGTGGTCGCGGTCGGCGCGCTGCATCTTTACGGCGAAGGCAACTTGCCTAGCCTGCTAAAAAAAGCATAAAAAAAGGCCGATGTTGAAATCGACCCGTCAATAACAACATTTTTATGATTTTTGTTATCGTCTCAGCCCTTAGGCTGACGCGGGCCTGATTGTCGCTCTCGCAGTAAAACTGCTTGAAAAACAAAATGTCACATTTACGCTGCATCCCTATGAGCACGACAGCAGCGAAACTCATTTTGGCGATGAGGCGGTGCGTATGCTCAATCTCAATGCAGATCAGGTTTATAAAACGCTGCTGATCGCACTAAATGGTGACAATATGGCCTTGGCCGTGGCGGTAACACCGGTTGCTGGACAGCTGGATCTGAAAAAGGTGGCGTTCTTCCTGCCGTACACCATGTTGTATAACTGGCTGTACGATTAAAGTGCGGGAACGGATTTGTAGGGGCGGACGATCTGTTCCGGTCCGCCCGTAGGCTGACGTTTGGGGCGACCAGAAAAGCGGTCGTCCCCTACAGAAAAAATCCGTTAACGCATGGCGGTATCGATCTTCGTCTAGCGCCATTTCTTCGGTACCAGCGGCTTCTCATCCTCTACAGGCTTTGTACTTTCGGCCGGTTTATCTCCGCCCTTTTGATAGACAATTTCTCCGGCAGGCTGGTATTGCGCCACGTCGAGCGGTGAGTGGCTCTCAATGTACTGCTTCAGCACTTCCGCATCGACAAAGCCGGTATTCACGTAGCCCGGTAGATTATCAATTACCGGGTAACCGTCACCGCCGGTGGCGTTAAAGCTCAGCGTCGCGATGCGGTAGGTTTTCTCCGCATCCAGCGGCTGGCAGTTGATCTTCACCGCGCTGACACCCGTCCCGTCGGCCACCAAGCTGACGCGGGAAAACTGAGCGTAAGCTCCGGAATTTACCTGCTTATTCGCTACCACCGCCAGATATTTTTCCACCTCGCTGCCTTTCATATCGACATACACCAGCGTGTTGCCAAACGGCTGTACCTTGAGCACGTCTTTATAGGTGATTGAGCCCTCTTCAATCGAATCGCGTACGCCGCCACCGCTCATCACCGCGAAATCGGCTTTGGTGCGGTCGATCTGCCCTTCAAGGATCAGGCGCGCCATATTGGTTTGTACAAAGCGCACTTTGCTGCGTTCCCCCTCCAGATGGCCGTTGACGCTGCCGATTTTTACGCCGAGCTGCGCTTCGCCTTTTTTCTGGAACGGCGTCAGCAGTTTCTGCATCGCGCTGTTTTTGGCAATTTCAGGCGTGTAGCTCACCCAGCTGCTGCCGTCAGCGTTGGTAATCTTATGTTTCAGGTTGATCGGCACCAGTTCGTAGTGCTCCAGCGTCAGCTTACCGTTCAGGAAGGTAAAGTCGGCACGGCCGATATATTTGCCCCACTCGTGCGCCTGCACAATCCAGGTGCCGTTCTGGCGGTCCGGCGTACAGGGGGCACCCGGAACATAGTCGGCCTGCTTCACATTCTCTTTCGCCATACACACCGGGTCCTGCGAGTGGCCGCCGACGATCAAATCGAGATAACCGGCAGGCAGCTCGCGCGCCATCTCCACATCGCCCGGGGCGTTGGAACCGTGCTGGACGTTGTCGTAGTGCCCCATATGGGTGGCGGCAATAATCACATCAGGCTTCTCTTTTGCACGCAGCTCTTTCACCACCGCTTTCGCTTCGGTGGCCGGTTTATGGAACAGGATGTCGGTAAAGTTCTCAGGGTTGCCAATCTTCGCCGTATCATCAGTGATCAGGCCGATCACAGCAATCTTCAGTCCCATGCGGTTGAACAGTGCATAGGGCTGAAACAGGCGCTTGCCGGTGCTTTTTTGGTAAATATTGGCGGAAAGCAGCGGGAACTTGGCCCATTTTTGCTGCTGGCGCAGGACCGTAAGCGGGTTATCAAACTCGTGATTGCCAATAGCCATTGCGTCGTAGCCAACCAAGTTCATGCCGCGAAAATCGGGTTCGGCATCCTGCAGGTCCGATTCCGGTACGCCGGTATTGATATCGCCGCCGGAGAGGATCAGCGGCGTGCCGCCGTGCGCCTGCAGTTCATAGCGGATCTGGTCCATCATGGTTTTCTGCGCCGCCAGGCCATACTCATCATGCTCGTTTGGCCAGAAGCGTCCGTGGTGATCGTTGGTGTGCAACACGGTAAATTTATAGGTGCGATCTTTCACCCACGCCTGCGCCATCAGGGGGGTGGATAACAGCGCTACCGTTAGCACGCTGATTAGACTTTTTTTCAGTACTGGCACTCTGCCTCTCCTTGTTGAATAACTGCATTAGGTAACAAAGTATGAATTTTTTGTAACCTCCGGCTGATTATGCAGCAGGATTAAGTCAGAAGGGTAATCTCTCCATCTTAATATTGCTGGCAGGGGCACACCCTTGAACTTCCCCAATAAAAACAAATTTCGATGACAGGTTAATTTATGGCAAGTAATGACACCCTCGCTTCACCGAATCTGCCGGTGAAGTGGACCTTTTGGCATTCTCGGCGCGATAAGCGTTGCTCATTAGCTTAACGATATGATCCTGTCGCTGATCCTAGTAATTTAGCCGCTGATGCAGCCGCTGATTGGCTATTATACCGATAAACAGCCGCAGCGCAGCCGTGGTTGCTGCCGATTGGCATGGGCTTTACAGTGTCCGGACTGGTGCTACTGGCGATGGCGAATAACTTCCTCATGGTTCTGGTGACCGCAGCGCTGGTGGGCACCGTCTCGTCGGTGTCTCATCCGGAGTCGTCACGCGTGGCGCGCATGGCATCCGGCGGGCGTCACGGCTTGGCGCAGTCGCTGTTCCAGGTGGGCGGCAATCTGGGTAGCTCACTCGGCCCGCTGCTAGCCGCGCTAATCATTGCCCCTACAGGCGCGGCAACGTCGCATGGTTCTCGCTGGCCGCGCTGCTGGCGATTGTGGTGCTGTTGTAGATCAGCCGCTGGTATCAGATTCAGCATCGCGCCAGTAAAAGCCATGCGCAGAGTGCCGTCAGCCCGCTGCCCCGCCGTTAGGTGGCGTTGGCGATTTCGATTCTGCTGGTGCTGATTTTCTCCAAAAATTTTTATCTTACCAGTCTGAGCAGCTATTACACCTTAATATCTGATGCACAAGTTCGGCCTGACGGTGCAGAGCGCGCAGCTGCACCTATTCGCGTTTCTGTTCGCCGTGGCGGCCGGGACGGTGATTGGCGGGCCGATTGGCCGCAAGCGCGTGATGATCGAGTCTGTCAAGGTGGTGTAAATTTACTTACAGCCTTCCGGTCCGGTAATGGGCCTGTTATGCGCTGAGTAGCAACGCGTCGATTACGTCGTCTTCAGCAGTGTGGTCTATCTCCGCCATGGTGTGCTGAGGCAGGTAGCCGTTCTGCAGCAGCCATTTTTCGTTCATGGTTAGGAGATTGAATCGCCTCTTCTGAGAGCGCCCAACCATGAATGTCAGAACGAACTATCCCTTTGATGCGGCGGCCGTGCGTAGGTTTAAGTATGAAAATGCAGTTTTTGTCGTGTTTTTAACCGGAAAGCCATTTT
>NZ_MAYS01000441.1 GCF_001756855.1 Candidatus Erwinia dacicola
ATCAACAAAGCTGTTTTCCTGGCACCGGGTATCCCGTAGTGTCTCTTAAGCCTGCGACAAGCAATAATGGACCCGGCGGCAGTATGCTGTGATGCGCGCCGAAAATTTTTCTCCCTCTGAGGTTGTGATGTCCACGCGAATTTTAGCTATTGATACGGCGACAGAAGCCTGTTCGGCAGCGTTGCTGAACCACGGTCAGACGTTAGCCCATTTTGAACTCTGTGCGCGTGAACATACGCAACGCATCTTGCCGCTGGTGCAGCAGATCCTGCGCGAAAGCGGGGTTGCACTAAGCGAACTGGATGCGTTGGCATTCGGGCGAGGCCCGGGCAGTTTTACCGGCATGCGTATTGGCATTGGCATCGCTCAGGGATTATCGTTGGGTGCCAGCCTGTCGCTGATTGGTGTTTCCACCCTGAAAACTATGGCGCAGAGCGCATGGCGTCTGCATGGCGTTTCCCGCGTGCTGGCCGCAATTGATGCACGCATGGGCGAAGTTTACTGGGCAAAATATCAGCGCGATGAGGAGGGCGTCTGGCACGGCGAGCAGAGCGAAGCGGTGCTGAAGCCGGAAGCCGCCGCGGCGCGTATGGCGCAGCTGAGTGGTGAATGGGCCTGCGTTGGCACCGGCTGGCAGGCATGGTCGCAGCTGGCTGAAAACAGCCCGCTGAGCTTAACCGTCACTGATGTGATGCTGCCGCGCGCAGAGGATATGCTGCCGCTGGCCAAACAGGCGCTGACTGCCGGGCAGACCGTGACCCCTGAACACGCAGAGCTAACTTACCTGCGTAATGAAGTCGCTTGGAAGAAATTACCGGGTCGCGAGTAGCCGGCGGCAACTATTTAAACGGGATGCAGTCGAAATGGCATAAACTAGGGAGAATCTTAATGCGTAAACCGAGCATCTGGAAGTTAAGTGGTTTGTTATTCGCGTCGCTGTTGCTCAGCGGCTGTGTCACCGTACCGGATTCTGTCAAAGGCACCTCTCCCACGCCTCAACAGGATCTGGTGCGGGTGTTAAATGCGCCAGAACTGTTTGTCGGCCAGGAGTCGCGCTTTGGCGGGAAAGTGATCAAAGTCGATAATCGCAACGGTATGACGCGACTGGAGATTGCCGCCATGCGCCTTGATGACGGGGCGCGCCCGATTCTTGGAAGTGCTTCTATCGGCCGTATCTTTGCCGACGTGAACGGTTTTCTCGATCCGGTTGATTTCAATAACCAGATGGTTACCGTAGTCGGGCCAATTAAAGGCACTGAGAAAGGTAAGATTGGCGAGGCGCAGTATAGCTTCGTGGTGGTGAGTGTGAGTGTCACTGGCTATCAGCGTTGGCATATGAGTCAGCAGATCGTGACGCCGCCGCAGCCTATCGACCCATGGATCTGGTATGGTCCCGGCAACGACCGCCATCGCGGCGGTTACTGGGGCCCGGCCCCGTGGGGTTACTACAATACCGGACCGGCGCAGGTGCAAACCATTCTCACCGAGTAGCCACAGCGCGAACATTGACGACGGCATATCTGCCAGCGGCTGGCGATATGCCATTTTTTATTGATTTTCGAATTATGGTCATTTGTGGT
>NZ_MAYS01000442.1 GCF_001756855.1 Candidatus Erwinia dacicola
CGCCATGCAAGTCCAGCAAATTTATATTTGGGTTTATTTCTGGAAGTGTCAACACTCTGAACTCATTTTCCACGATAGGTAGTTCATTTTGAGCACCTTCCTCCAAGTCTATTTCATTATAAAGACTTTCTAGAACATTTTCAAGTTCTCTTTGCTCAAAAACATCATATTTTCTTTGATTTTCCTCAATTAGAATACGATGTGTTATGCAAGTCTGCTCATTATCGTTTTCAATGAGATCTTGCTGTTCATTCCGCCAAGGATAGTAAAGCATTACCATTTCGCGGAAATACTCAACTCTGGCCAAATCTGGGTTAAACCTTCTATACCGAATAATACAAGGTTTGGTACGTTTCTTAACAAAACCGCTACCGTCTTTAAGAGGCATGACAACCCCGCTTTCTGGTAAATTATCGTCTTCTCTCTCTTCTTCTTCATGATCACTGTCTTGTGCTCTTCTACTAGATTTAAAATATTTATACCTAGATGCAAAATCAGCTAAACAAAGAGTTTCTAACTGATCGGATCTTTGAACATAACGGTCTAAAATACCGGCTACGAATATTTCAGTCGAACCTGAAGGAAGGTTCTGAAGTTCCGCTCTAGGTTTTACCATTCGAACACGTTCCTCAGGTCGAGAGGTATTTATAAATATTTCTGCATTACTTGCTTCCGAAAGATGGAGCCCAATGCAGCAATATACTGCTTCTTGTGCAGATATTTCTGTGCCTGATATAAATTTGTGACCTATATGTTTAAGTTTTTGCTTAATAGTATAATTTCAAGCATTTACCTCTGATATAGCTTCATTTAAGAGCCTAGAAATTCCCCTGTTAGACTTGTTAATATAATTAATTATATATGAACAGCAAGCATATGCATCCACTATATATTGGATATCCATATTTGCTTTATGGAGTTCCAAAATCAGAGGATTATAAGCGTTTATAAAACGATCCTGTAATTTTCTTTTTAGAAAAATTTTGGGTTTTGTTAAACTTGACCTAAGGGCTAACAAATAGTCATCAAAAGACATATTTATTCTACTATCAGACAGGAAGTGTTCAAAATCGTTTAAATTAGAAATGTCTTCTGTAGTCATATTTGAATTTAAAACGTTTTGAATTTTGAAAAAGTTTTCCTTGTGTCTTTCTGAATTTTGACTTGTTTCTGTAAGAGGTAACAGTATTTGCGTTGAAGGCATTGGTGGATATGGTATACCAAAACGACAAAACTGTTGTCCTCTTATTTCCCTAGTACAAGACCGACTGTGGTTATGCTTTTGATAACCCAAATAATTTTCTAAGTGGCTGATCGAACCATCGGTAGAAATATAATTGTCAATAAAACTAATGACATCAGGGAATGTCTGAGGATCTTGAAGGTTGATCCTGGGAGCATTATTAAGCCAATACATGCCATGTACATGCGGGGAACCTCTCTGTTGAAACTCCACTCTCCAGTAGAAATTTGTAACAAAATGCTCTCCAAAAATGCCGGCGTTATCTTTAAAAAGCTTAAGAATTTGTCGATAGCGGTAGTCAAAATATCTAGCACAAGTAACCGCGTCTGACCGAATTAAGCGATATCTATCTTGGGTTGTTAAACTGTTGGCTTCCTCTTCCGAAATATCTTTAGAATCAACAGTTTTAGAGAGGATGACCAAAAGCTCAACCCACTGAGATTCTGCAGCCGATAAAGTGATAAAGAAGGTTGGAAGCCCAAATTGGCGAATCATAGCGATTGCCTTTTTCTTCTCAGCTTCCCAGTGCGCAGGAGAGGATCTAACGCCTTTCAAAACCTTGTAACCATCATCGTGTTGAATCAAGTTTTGAACAAAGTTTTCGTTTAATAGATTTTGGGCCGTAACTCGGTTGCGACCTGAAAACTTTCTAAGGCAAATGGATGTACTATTCTTAATTTGTAGCAGTTCTAATTTTTTGTAATCATAGAACAACTTTGGAATGGTACACGCTCTTCTGTCAAAACGGCGAATTTCAGAACGTATTATCTTGCTATACGTTTCAGAGCATGTACGCTTCTGCCCAACGTATATTGTTCCAAATGACAACTCTTCTGAATTATTATCTTGAATTATGTCAATTGGTCTTTGTCCTTCACCTGGCGCTATAACTAAACGGTTATAGTCTAAGTTTTCTACAGGAATATTGTCCAAAAGAGTTTCTTGACCGCCTGGATTTAGCTCTGAAGGTAAAAGACCCGTGGGAATATTATTACCTGAGGGATTATCATGAGAAGTTTGTGCCGCATGAAAAGATTGAACCAATCGGGAATCCTCTGCAGATGCAACAAACGGAACTTCTTCTTGGTTATTAAATTCTGAAATCCAGTTCTCATTAATATGTATATTGTGCTCACGATACAGAGGGGTATTCACTAAGAATTGCAAAGCTTCCATAATCTTTGCGGGGCGTATGGTATCGATCATGTAATCATGATTGTATTCCAAACGCCTTCTTAAGTGAATTTGTATCACATGAGCCTCATCAAAGGACCTTGGTAGAGATGTCACAATATTGTTAACAGAAATTGGTATATTAACAACAGCACCTTTGAGCAAACTCTGACCTTGATATCCTAACGGACGGATTGTCATAAAAGGCAATCTAGGCATTATGAGACGTTCTTCAATTGGGGTTAAACCTTTCAAACAATCCGGTATTTCAGGAAAGTCTAGACCGTTAGCTAAACATATTTTTGGAACGTTCTTTTTAACAATCGCATTTTTGCAAGTAGCACAAAAATTGTAATTTCCATCTTCTGAAGGAAATTTTTGCATTAAAAAGAAGGCGGATGCAGCATTCGGGTGACCTTGCGCAATAGTTTCGAAATTTAATTTGCGAACTTGGTGTGAAAACCATAAGCCGCCG
>NZ_MAYS01000443.1 GCF_001756855.1 Candidatus Erwinia dacicola
ATCCTCATGACCCGTGCCGTGGCCCTGCGCCAGTACCGTGGTCTGAGAGTAACGCCCGCTCATGTCGGTACGCTTGCCCAGCCTGAGCAGATTATTGTTCTGGCCGTCATGGTGCATGATGAGTGTATCCACCGGCGTGGCGCTGTAGTCCGGCCCACCGATAATCAGGGTGCCGTCCGGGGCCATCCACGGCCACAGGCCGCTCATTTCAGCGACGCGCTTCAGTGCATCCCACGCGCTGTCACCCGGCTCGATGCTGACCTTCTTCACGCTGCCGGGGTTATCGGCCTGCATGCGGATGGCGGTCACGCCCAGTGGCTTAATTACCTGGGCGACAACCTCCTGTAGCGTCATTTCCTGTGCGGTAAAAATGGGGGCCGAACAGTCAACCAGTACCGCCGCTGCATCGCGACCGTTCAGCTCCAGCATGTGCTGGCCACGGCTCACATCGTGACTCAGTTCATCAATCATGCCGGTCATGATGGTGCTGTCGCCGTAGCGCAGCTCGGCTCTGGCACCGGCCTCCACGTTCGCGGGCAACACAGGCTCAGCGGTGCCGACCGACAACTGCCAGCCGCCTGCCGGGGTCAGCAGGTCGGAATCCACCTCGAAGCGCTCCCAGTCGTCGTGCGACCGGCCCCCGATACGCAGCGTCAGGCGCGGCTCATCTTGCCCAGGCATACAGCACATCCCCCGGATTCAGGTTATTTGACTCGCGCAATGATGGATTGAGGCGGGCCAGCTGCGTGGCGCGGGACGCGTCGCCGTACCACTCAAATGCCAGCAGGGGCAGATTACAGCGGCGCGTCACCTGACGCTGTACCAGCGGCGGCAGCGCCAGTATCAGCCCACGGGCCTGCTCCTGAAGGTGCCAGGCACTTTCCTGCAGCGTGGCAATGATGGCCTGATCCTGACGGGTGTCCGGCGTACCGGCCTGCTCGCGAACGGCAGTGGCCATACGTGTGGAGACGGATGCCCGCTGGGCCGCAATAGCCTCAACAATCAGGGTGCGCACGTCGCCGGTGATGCGCTCAATATCGGTGGAGGACAGCGTCGGGGAGGCGGTCTCATTCACAAAAATATCGCTGGCCGTGTCGGTCATTTCGCTGACGGCCACCAGGCGGATGGCCTGGTTAATCATCTCCGTATCGCTCTGCGGCATCACGCTGGCGCGGCGCAGGGTGGAGGCGAACACGCTGCCGGAGGACATGGTCTGCTGGGCGGTGGTGCGCTGCGCCGGTAACGTCAGCATGGTGTCCTTCAGGGTAGAGTCTTAGGACGTGGTGTAAATTTGGAAGGATGGTGAGAGCCATTGGCTTATCCGGTAAGGTAATGGTTAATTAGACAATTATCTCAGAAGGAGTCAACCGATGGCCGACAACAGCATGACATTCAGCAACACCCTGATGCAACTCGGCGGTGAGGACTTTCTGCGTGAACTCACCGAATTTATGCTCAACCGCATCATGGAGGCCGATGTCACTCAGCGCATCAACGCAGAGCCTCATGAGCGCAGTGACGAGCGGGAGACCTACCGTAACGGCTACCGTGACCGTCAGTACCACACCCGCCTCGGTACCCTGGACCTGCGTATACCGAAGCTGCGTGAAGGCTCGTACTTCCCGTCCTTCCTTGAGGCCCGCAGGCTGTCGGAGAAAGCACTGAACGCGGTAATCCAGGAAGCGT
>NZ_MAYS01000444.1 GCF_001756855.1 Candidatus Erwinia dacicola
TACAGCACATCCCCCGGATTCAGGTTATTTGACTCGCGCAATGATGGATTGAGGCGGGCCAGCTGCGTGGCGCGGGACGCGTCGCCGTACCACTCAAATGCCAGCAGGGGCAGATTACAGCGGCGCGTCACCCGACGCTGTACCAGCGGCGGCAGCGCCAGTATCAGCCCACGGGCCTGCTCCTGAAGGGGCCAGGCACTTTCCTGCAGCGTGGCAATGATGGCCTGATCCTGACGGGTGTCCGGCGTACCGGCCTGCTCGCGAACGGCAGTGGCCATACGTGTGGAGACGGATGCCCGCTGGGCGGCAATAGCCTCAACTATCAGGGTGCGTACGTCGCCGGTAATGCGCTCAATATCGGTTGAAGACAGCGTCGGGGAGGCGATTTCATTCACAAAGATGTCGCTTGCCGTGTCGGTCATTTCGCTGACGGCCACCAGGCGGATGGCCTGGTTAATCATCTCCGTATCGCTCTGCGGCATCACGCTGGCGTGGCGCAGGGTGGAGGCGAACACGCTGCCGGAGGACATGGTCTGCTGGGCGGTAGTGCGCTGCGCCGGTAATGTCAGCATGGTGTTCTTCAGCCCGGTCAGGGCGTTCCAGTCCGACAGGCGCGAAGCCTCGCTCAGCGACAGCCGTTCAGTGAATGCGCCGGTCAGGTGCTTCAGGTCGGAGATAAAGGCTGTCGGGTAGTCCAGATAGTCGAGGGCACTGCCGATGGTGGACTGCACCTCGTTTGCCAGGGCGTTTACCACGTATTCCGCTGAGGCAATGATATTGGTGACGCGGGCAATGTCCTGCTGAATGTTGCGCAGCGTATCCATTGCGTCCCCGAACCAGCTGATCGCGCTGTCAAAAATACTGTCGCCGTCCGCTTCGTAATGGGTGGTGGCAAACAGCGCATCGGGTTTACCGCTCTCCACAAAGACCAGGTCGACGATGACGGCGTTAACCGGCTCCACCTCTTCGCCGTCCCGGTACGGGTAAGCATAGGTCACGGTGTCCTTTGCCAGCGTGTCGCGGGTAAACAGGCAGTCAAACTCCACGCCCCGGAACGAGGCAGGCATCAGGAGGTCAACCCCCAGCGCTGAAGCAATCTCGTTAATCGTATTCGCCACTATTTCCTCCTCGAATCAACATCAATCCGGCGCAATACCGTATCTGTCACCTCGCGGCTGTCGAGGTAAATATTAGCCACAATCGGTTGCTGCGGTCCCTGCGGGCCGTAGGGAACATTTGCACCAGCAGGCTCCCGCCTTTACTGGTAGAGTTTTAGGACGTGG
>NZ_MAYS01000445.1 GCF_001756855.1 Candidatus Erwinia dacicola
TATCTAGGACAGCCCCTTATTTTTTTACGGTCAAAATGTGGTATTTTTTGAGCAGCTTAAAGGTGTGTAAGAATTTCCTGCCACTATTCATTAGTTTATTTTTGAATTCTCTCCTCAGGCGGTTTGTTTATAACTCCCCTGCGTTTTATCTTACGAAGAAATAATGCCAATCCGCTATTACTGCGGCTTGACAATGTTTTCCTCTGCTCCGTACACTCTTTTGGTGGGAATTTGTGGAGTAAAGTGGTGAATTTGAATTTGGGTAACTGGGGGGTGAGGCTGACATGTTCCGGGGCGCAACGTTAGTCAATCTTGACAGTAAAGGTCGGCTTGCCGTGCCAACGCGCTATCGCGAAACACTGATCGAGGAATCACAGGGGCAAATGGTCTGTACCATTGACCTCCACCAGCCATGCCTGTTGCTTTACACCTTACCCGAATAGGAAATCATTGAACAAAAGCTGTCGCGTTTATCCAGCATGAACCCCGCAGAGCGCCGTGTACAACGCCTTCTGCTGGGGCACGCCAGTGAATGTCAGATGGATAATACAGGTCGTTTACTGCTGGCGAATACGCTTCGTCAACATGCGATCCTGACCAAAAAAGTAATGCTGGTTGGGCAGTTTAACAAGTTTGAACTGTGGGATGAACAGACCTGGTATCAACAAGTCAAGGATGATATTGACGCAGAGCAGTCCTCACAGGAACCCCTGTCTGAGCGGCTGCAGGATTTGTCGTTATAACTATGCAGGATACTTACAAACACAGAACGGTGCTGTTAGACGAGGCGGTAAGCAGCCTCAATATCAAATCTGACGGCATTTACATTGATGGCACTTTTGGCCGCGGCGGACATTCACGCCTGATCCTCTCGCAGCTGGGTAGGCAGGGGCGTTTATATGCCATTGACCGCGATCCGCAAGCAATCTCAGCCGCTGCTGAGATTGACGATCCTCGTTTCAGCATCATCCACGGTCCGTTTTCTGCACTGGCAGAGTATACTGAAAAGCGCGGCCTTAAGGGCAAGATTGATGGGATTCTGCTGGATCTGGGCGTCTCCTCACCGCAGCTGCACGATGCCGAACGCGGATTCTCCTTTATGCGTGACGGGCCGCTGGATATGCGTATGGATCCGACGTGCGGCGAGTCGGCTGCCGAATGGCTGTTGAAAGCGGAAGAGTCGGATATCGCCTTCGTGCTGAAAACCTTCGGTGAAGAGCGTTTCGCTAAGCGCATTGCCCGCGCCATTGTTGAGCGCAATCGTAAACAGCCGATGGCGCGCACCAAAGAGCTGACCGAGGTGATTTATATCGCCACGCCGGTGAAAGACAAGTTCAAACATCCGGCTACGCGCAGCTTCCAAGCGATCCGTATTTGGGTGAACAGCGAACTCAAAGAGATTGAACAGGCGCTGAAGGGCGCACTGAGCGCGCTGGCCCCGGGGGGTCGCCTGTCGATTATTAGCTTCCACTCGCTGGAAGACCGCATTGTGAAACGCTTTATGCGCGAGCAGAGCCGCGGACCGCAGGTGCCACATGGCCTGCCGATAACCGAAGCACAGCTCAGCTGTGTGGGCGGTCGCCAGCTGAAAGCACTGGGCAAAATGATGCCGGGTGACAGCGAAGTGGCTGATAACCCGCGCGCCCGCAGTTCCGTGTTACGCATCGCAGAGCGAACGGCATCATGATCGGTAACGAGCGCCACAATTTACCCGGCGTCATCGGTGGTGACCTGTTACGCCACGGCAAAATTGCTCTGATTTTGATGATTGCGGTGCTGGTAACTGCCGTGACGGTGGTGACTACCGCACACAAAACCCGCTTGCTAACCACACAGCGTGAACAGCTGGTACTGGAGCGGGATGCGCTGGATATCGAATGGCGCAACCTGATCCTCGAAGAGAATGCACTTGGCGATCATAGCCGGGTGGAACGTACAGCTACGGAGAAACTTCAGATGCAGCATGTTGATCCTTTGCAGGAAAATATTGTAGTACAGCAATTAAGGACACCCGGACTCAATGAGAGCCGCAAATAAGACGCAGAAGTCGAAACGCACGGAAGATCAGGCCAGCTTTGTCAGCTGGCGTTTTGCGTTGTTGTGTGGCTGTATTTTCCTCGCGCTGTCAGGCTTGCTGCTGCGCGTGGCCTATCTGCAGGTTATCAATCCTGACCGTTTGGTGCGTGAAGGGGACATGCGCTCCCTGCGCGTGCAGGCTGTACCGACCTCACGCGGCATGATCAGCGATCGCGCTGGCCGCCCTCTGGCCGTCAGCGTGCCGGTCAACGCCATCTGGACCGATCCGAAAGAGCTGCAAGACAAAGGCGGCATTACGCTCGACAGCCGCTGGAAGGCGCTGTCTGATGCGCTGTCGATTCCGCTCAGCCAGTTAGCCGCGCGCGTTAATGCCAATCCTAACGGCCGCTTTGTTTATCTAGCGCGTCAGGTCAACCCGGCCATCGGCGACTATGTGAAGAAACTCAAGCTGCCGGGCATCTTCCTGCGTGAGGAGTCACGCCGCTACTATCCTGCCGGGCAGGTCACTTCTCACCTGATTGGCTTCACCAACATTGACGGCCAGGGTATTGAAGGCGTTGAGAAAAGTTTTGATAAGTGGTTAACTGGCCAGCCGGGCGAACGAACCGTGCGCAAAGACCGCAACGGTCGCGTGATTGAAGATATTTCCTCGGTGGACAGTCAGGCGGCGCATAACCTCGCGCTGAGCATCGACGAACGCCTGCAGGCACAGGTTTACCGGGAGCTGAACAACGCCGTGGCGTTTAACAAAGCGGAGTCGGGCAGCGCGGTGCTGGTAGATGTTAACACTGGCGAAGTGCTGGCAATGGCTAACAGCCCGGCGTACAACCCGAACAACCTCTCAGGCACCACAAAAGATGTGATGCGTAACCGCGCTATCACCGACATCTTCGAGCCAGGCTCCACCGTGAAGCCGATGGTGGTCATGACCGCACTGCAGCGCGGCGTGGTACGTGAAGGCAGCGTGCTGAACACCGTTCCTTAC
Organism: Candidatus Erwinia dacicola; assembly: GCF_001756855.1. Lineage (GTDB taxonomy): Bacteria > Pseudomonadota > Gammaproteobacteria > Enterobacterales > Enterobacteriaceae > Erwinia > Erwinia dacicola. The sequence continues at coordinate 3,023 of NZ_MAYS01000445.1, forward strand.
CGTATTAACGGCCACGAAATTAAAGACGTGGCGCGCTATAGCGAACTGACCCTGACCGGGGTGCTCCAGAAATCGTCCAACATCGGTGTTTCACGACTGGCGCTGGCGATGCCTTCCAACGCGTTAGTAGACACTTACTCACGTTTTGGTTTCGGCAAAGCGACCAATTTGGGGTTGGTCGGAGAAAGCAGTGGCATATACCCTCAAAAACAACGGTGGTCTGACATAGAGAGGGCCACCTTCTCTTTCGGCTACGGGCTAATGGTAACGCCGTTACAGCTAGCGCGAGTCTACGCAACGATGGGCAGCTATGGCATTTATCGCCCGTTGTCGATTACCAAAGTTGACCCGCCGGTGGCGGGTCAGCGCGTCTTCCCTGAACCGCTTGTGCGCATCGTGCTGCACATGATGGAAAGCGTGGCCCTGCCAGGCGGCGGTGGCGTCAAAGCGGCGATCAAGGGTTACCGCATCGCGATTAAAACTGGTACGGCGAAGAAAGTTGGGCCGGACGGGAAATACGTCAATAAATACATTGCTTATACCGCAGGTGTTGCACCTGCAAGCAACCCTCGTTTTGCGCTGGTGGTAGTGATTAACGACCCGCAGGCCGGCAAATATTACGGTGGTGCGGTATCCGCGCCGGTATTTGGCTCCATCATGGGCAGCGTGCTGCGCACCATGAACGTTGAACCGGATGCCATACCCACCGGTGACAAAAGCGAGATGGTAACTAACAAGAATGAGGGATCGAGTGACCGATCATAATCTGCGCGACTTACTGACTCCATGGGTGCCTGCTGCGCCTGATCGCCTGCTGCGCAAAATGACACTGGACAGCCGTGAAGCAGCCTCTGGCGATCTGTTTGTAGCAGTGAAAGGCCATGCGGCTGACGGCCGTCTTTTTATTCTCCAGGCAATTGCTCAGGGCGTGGCGGCGGTCATCGCGGATGCCGAAGGTGAAGCGGAAGATGGGCAGATTGTAGAGATGCACGGCGTGCCGGTTATCTACCTTGCCCAGCTTTCCCAGCGATTATCAGCCCTAGTCGGGCGCTTCTATCAGCAGCCGGGCGAGAAACTCAAGCTGATTGGCGTGACTGGCACTAACGGCAAAACCACCACCACGCAGCTGCTGGCGCAGTGGGCCCAGCTGCTGGGTGAAACCGGTGCGGTCATGGGGACCGTCGGCAATGGCGTGTATGGTCAGCTGATTCCGGCGGAAAATACCACCGGTTCAGCGGTTGACGTTCAGCATCTACTGGCATCTCTGGTCAACAAAGGCACCACGCTGGCGGCGATGGAGATCTCCTCGCACGGCCTAGTCCAGCATCGCGTGGCGGCCCTGCCGTTTGCGGCTGCGGCCTTTACCAATCTCAGCCGTGACCACCTCGACTACCACGGTGATATGGCGCGCTACGAAGCCGCTAAATGGCTGCTGTTCTCTGGGCATAAGGTCACCCAGGCGATTATTAATGCCGATGATGAAGTTGGCCTCCGGTGGCTGCAGCAGCTGCCTGACGCCGTTGCCGTCACTATTAAAAACAATTTACAGCTTGGCTGTCATGACCGCTGGGTGAAAGCCACTGAGGTTCGCTATCACGACGGCGGGGCTTCCGTGCGCTTTGAGTCAAGCTGGGGCAAGGATGAAATTGACAGCCGCCTGATGGGCGCATTCAACGTCAGCAACCTGCTGGTAGCGCTGGCGACGCTGCTGTCACTCGATTATCCGCTGGCGGCGCTGGTCGCTACGGCAGGCCAGCTGTTGCCGGTTACCGGGCGCATGGAGGTGTTTAGCACGCCAGGCAAACCGACGGTGGTGGTGGATTATGCGCACACGCCAGACGCGCTGGAGAAAGCGCTGAGCGCCGCGCGACTGCACTGTAAAGGGCAGCTGTGGTGTCTGTTTGGCTGCGGCGGCGATCGCGATAAAGGCAAGCGTCCGTTGATGGGGGCAATTGCTGAGCAGTTCGCCGATGTGGTGGTGATTACCGATGACAATCCGCGCAGTGAAGATCCGGCGGCGATTGTGGCCGATGTGCTGACTGGCCTGCTGGATCCCGGCCGCGCCCGCGTGGTAATGGACCGTGCGCAAGCGGTCACTAACGCAGTGATGCAGGCGCAGGAAGGCGATATTGTTTTGGTGGCCGGTAAAGGCCACGAGAATTACCAGATTATCGGCAGCCAAAGCCTTGATTACTCTGACCGCGTGACCGTGGCGCATCTGCTGGGGGTGATAGCATGATCGCCTTTACTCTGCAGCAGCTGGCTGAGATTACCGGCGGCACGCTGTACGGCGCTGACCGCAGCATCACGGAAGTGACCACCGACACGCGCAAGGTGAGCGCAGGCTGCCTGTTTATCGCCCTGAAAGGCGAACGCTTTGATGCCCATGACTTCGTCGGTAACGCTATCAGCGCAGGCTGTTTAGCGCTGCTTATGGGTAAGCACTTACATGTTGCGGTAGCCCAGGTTGTGGTAGCAGACACCCGCATTGCCCTCGGTCAGATCGCAGGTTGGGTACGTCATCAGTCCACTGCCCGCATCGTTGCGCTCACCGGTTCTTCCGGCAAAACCTCGGTTAAAGAGATGACCGCCGCCATTCTGCGTGAATGTGGCGAGACGCTGTACACCGCGGGTAATCTGAATAACGACATCGGCGTGTCGCTGACGCTGCTGCGCCTGACCGAAGCTCATCAGTACGCAGTGATTGAACTGGGAGCTAACCACCAGGGTGAGATTGCCTACACCACCGAACTAACGCGCCCGGAAACGGCGCTGGTCAATAACTTGGCCGCTTCGCACCTAGAGGGGTTCGGGACGCTGGCGGGCGTGGCGAAAGCCAAAGGTGAGATTTTTAACGGTCTGCCGCTGCACGGCACCGCCATTATCAACAGCGACAGCAACGACTGGCCGCACTGGCAGCAGACGCTGCACGGCAAAACCGTCTGGCGCTTCTCACCGGAGCAGCAGGCTGACTGTGATTTCAGCGCCTCTAAGGTGATGTTCAGCGCTAAGAGTACCCATTTCACGCTGCACAGCCCGCAGGGCGACATCGCGATTACGCTGCCGCTGCCGGGTCGTCACAACATTGCTAACGCGCTGGCCGCCACGGCGCTGGCACTCTCTGTCGGAGCGCCGCTCACGGCGGTGCAGCAGGGGCTGAGCCAGCTTAAAGCCGTGCCGGGGCGCCTGTTCCCGATCGCACTGGGCGACGACAAGCTGCTGCTGGATGACAGCTACAACGCCAACGTCGGTTCAATGACCGCCGCCGCGCAGGAGCTGGCTGAAATGACGGGCTACCGCGTGATGATCGTAGGCGATATGGGCGAACTGGGGGAAAAAGCCGCCGAGTGTCATCGTCAGGTCGGCGAAGCGGCTCGCTTGGTCGGCATCGATAAAGTCTTAAGCGTGGGCACGCTCAGCCAGGGCATCTCTGATGCCAGCGGCGTGGGTGAGCACTTCACTGAGAAAGCAGCGCTGAGCGCGCGTGCGCTGGCGCTGCTGTCACAGCATTCACACATTACCGTATTGGTTAAAGGTTCACGTAGTGCCGCGATGGAGCAGGTAGTGCAAACCTTACAGGAGAAAGGCACATGTTAGTCTGGCTGGCCGAGCATCTGGTCTCTTTATATTCTGGCTTTAACGTCTTCTCCTACCTGACGTTTCGTGCCATTGTCAGCCTGCTGACCGCGCTGTTTATTTCACTGTGGATGGGCCCGCGCATGATCGCCCGCCTGCAGGAAATGTCGTTTGGCCAGGTGGTACGTAACGACGGCCCTGAGTCGCACTTCAGCAAGCGCGGTACGCCGACCATGGGCGGGATTATGATCCTCACCTCCATCACCATTTCGGTGCTGCTGTGGGCTTATCCATCAAACCCTTACGTCTGGTGCGTGCTGTTCGTGCTGGTCGGTTATGGCATTGTCGGCTTCGTCGATGACTACCGCAAAGTGGTGTGCAAAGACACTAAAGGCCTGATCGCCCGCTGGAAATATTTCTGGCAGTCGGTGATAGCTCTCGGTGCCGCTTTTGTGATGTATATGATTGGCAAAGACACTCCGGCGACCGAGCTGGTGGTGCTGTTCTTTAAAGACGTGATGCCGCAGCTTGGCCTGTTGTATCTGCTGCTGGCTTACTTCGTGATTGTCGGCACCAGTAATGCGGTCAACCTGACCGACGGTCTGGATGGCTTGGCAATTATGCCAACCGTGTTTGTCGCCGCCGGTTTCGCGCTGGTGGCGTGGGCGACCGGGAACGTTAAGTTTGCCGAGTATCTGCATATCCCTTACCTGCGTCACGCGGGTGAGCTGGTGATCGTCTGTACCGCCATTGTCGGTGCGGGCTTGGGTTTCCTGTGGTTCAACACCTACCCGGCGCAGGTCTTCATGGGGGATGTTGGTTCCCTAGCGCTGGGCGGCGCGCTCGGCACTATCGCCGTGCTGCTGCGTCAGGAGTTCCTGCTGGTGATTATGGGCGGCGTATTCGTGGTCGAGACGCTATCGGTGATCCTGCAGGTTGGCTCCTTCAAACTGAGCGGGCAGCGTATTTTCCGCATGGCACCGATTCACCACCACTATGAATTGAAAGGCTGGCCGGAACCGCGCGTGATTGTGCGCTTCTGGATTATTTCACTGATGCTGGTGCTGATTGCCTTGGCAACGCTGAAGGTGCGGTAATCATGGCTGACTATCAGGGTAAAAAAGTCGTCATCATCGGGTTGGGACTTACCGGCCTCTCCTGTGTTGATTTCTTTGTCGCACGTGGCGTGACGCAGCGCGTGATGGATACCCGTGTCGTGCCGCCGGGCCTAGAAAAGCTGCCGAAAGAGGTTGAGCGATGGTTAGGGTCGTTAAACGATGACTGGCTGCTGGCTGCCGACCTGATCGTAGCCAGCCCGGGAATGGCGCTGGCGCATCCTTCGCTGATGGCGGCGGCTGATGCCGGAGTTGAGATCGTCGGCGATATCGAGCTATTCTGCCGCGAAGCGCAGGCACCCATCGTGGCGATCACCGGCTCTAACGGCAAAAGCACCGTCACTACGCTGGTGGGCGAGATGGCGAAAGCCGCGGGCTGGCTGGTTGGCGTGGGCGGCAATATCGGCCTGCCAGCACTGATGCTGCTGGACCAGCCGGCGCAGCTTTACGTGCTGGAACTCTCCAGCTTCCAGCTGGAAACTACCACCAGCCTGCGTGCCGCCGCCGCGACCATCCTCAACGTGACTGAAGATCATATGGATCGTTACCCTCTGGGGATGCAGCAGTACCGCGCCGCCAAGTTGCGTATTTATGAGAATGCCGCCGTCTGCGTGGTCAACGCCGATGATGAGATGACCATGCCGGTACGTGGTGCCGACGCGCGCTGCGTCAGTTTTGGCGCCGACGTCGGCGATTATCACCTCAACCACCAGCAAGGCAGTATCTGGCTGCGGGTGAAAGGTGAGAAAGTGCTGAACACCGATGAGATGCATCTGATCGGTGAGCACAACTATACTAACGCGCTGCCCGCGCTGGCGCTGGCGGACGCCATCGACCTACCGCGCGCCAGCAGCCTGAAAGCGCTGACCGCCTTCGCCGGGCTGCCGCACCGTTTCCAGCTGGTGCGTAAGCATAACGGCGTGCGCTGGATAAACGATTCCAAAGCCACCAACGTTGGCAGCACTGAAGCCGCGCTGAAGGGTTTACAGGTTAAGGGAACGCTGCATCTGCTGCTCGGCGGTGACGGTAAATCCGCCGACTTCAGCGCGCTGGCACCCTACCTGCAGGGGGAGCGTATCCGCATCTGGTGCTTTGGTCGTGACGGCGCGGAGCTGGCGGAGCTGCGCCCGGAAATTGCCGTGCAGACGGAAACCCTAGCTGAAGCGGTGCAGCAGATTAAAACCGCACTGCAGCCTAGCGATCTGGTGCTGCTGTCTCCGGCCTGCGCCAGCCTCGATCAGTTTAAAAACTTTGAGCAGCGCGGTGACGTGTTTGCCCAACTGGCGCGGGAGGCAGACTGATGTGCATTCCTAGCTTGAGTCTTGCCAACGGTATTTCTGACTTGCTGAGAAACTGGGTCATGGGGTCGCGCGAAAGCGATGCCAACTCGATGGTGCTTTATGACCGTACCCTTCTATGGCTGACGTTTGGCCTAGCGATTATTGGGTTTGTGATGGTGACATCGGCGTCGATGCCCGTTGGCCAGCGTTTCAACGATGACCTCTACTTTGCCAAGCGCGATGCATTTTACATCCTGCTGGCGATGGGTATGGCGCTGGTGACCCTGCGCGTGCCGATGGATTTCTGGCAGCGCTACAGCAATATCATGCTGCTGGGCACCGTTGCCATGCTGGTGCTGGTGCTGGTGGTCGGTAGCTCGGTTAACGGGGCATCGCGCTGGATCGCCCTAGGTTCTTTGCGTATCCAGCCTGCGGAGCTGTCAAAACTGTCGCTGTTCTGCTATCTCGCCAGCTATCTGGTGCGCAAGGTCGAAGAGGTCCGTAACAACTTTTGGGGCTTCTGCAAGCCTATGGGCGTGATGGTGGCGCTGGCGGTATTACTGCTGGCGCAGCCGGATCTCGGTACGGTGGTGGTGCTGTTTGTTACTACGCTGGCGATGCTGTTCCTTGCCGGGGCAAAACTGTGGCAGTTCTTGGCGATTATCGGCTCTGGGATTTTCGCCGTCTGCCTGCTGATTGTGGCCGAACCCTACCGTATGCGCCGCGTCACCTCCTTCTGGAATCCGTGGGAAGATCCGTTCGGCAGTGGCTACCAGCTGACCCAGTCTCTGATGGCGTTTGGCCGTGGGGAATTCTGGGGTCAGGGCTTAGGTAACTCCGTGCAAAAACTGGAGTATTTACCTGAAGCACACACCGACTTTATCTTCTCGATTATCGGAGAAGAACTGGGTTATATCGGTGTGGTTCTAGCCATGTTAATGGTATTCTTCGTCGCTTTTCGTGCGATGTCCATCGGACGGCGCGCTTTAGAGATAGATCAGCGCTTTTCCGGCTTCCTTGCCTGTTCAATTGGCGTCTGGTTTAGCTTCCAGGCACTGGTTAACGTCGGGGCCGCAGCCGGCATGTTACCGACCAAAGGCCTGACGCTGCCACTGATCAGTTACGGTGGTTCGAGTCTGATTATTATGTCGACCGCCATCGTGTTCCTGTTACGCATAGATTATGAGACGCGTCTGGCGAAAGCCCAAGCGTTCACCAGAGGGTAGTTGATGACTGAAAAGCGACTGATGGTGATGGCTGGCGGAACCGGTGGGCATGTCTTTCCCGGGCTGGCGGTGGCACACCATCTGATGGCGCAGGGCTGGCAGGTACGCTGGCTTGGAACTGCTGACCGTATGGAAGCAGACCTAGTGCCGAAGCACGGCATCGAAATTGATTTTATTCGCATCAGCGGGCTGCGTGGTAAAGGCATCAAAGCATTACTGGAGGCACCACTGCGCATTTTCAACGCCTGGCGTCAGGCGCGGGCGATTATGAAAGCCTGGCAGCCGGATGTGGTATTGGGGATGGGCGGCTACGTTTCCGGCCCCGGCGGTCTGGCGGCGTGGAGCTGCGGTATTCCGGTGGTGGTGCATGAGCAGAACGGCATTGCGGGTCTGACCAACAAATGGCTGGCGAAGATTGCTAGCAAAGTGATGCAGGCCTTCCTTGGTGCCTTCCCTAAGGCGGAAGTGGTGGGGAACCCAGTGCGTACCGACGTGCTGGCACTGCCTCTGCCGGCAGTACGCTTAGCCGGACGTAAAGGCCCGACGCGGGTGCTGGTGATTGGTGGCAGTCAGGGTGCCCGCGTACTGAACCAGACTATGCCGCAGGTGGCTGCAAAGCTGGGTAACAGCATTAGGCTGTGGCACCAAGTGGGCAAAGGCGCGCTGGATGAAGTGAATCAGTCCTACATTCAGGTGAACCAGACGCAGCATAAGGTGTCCGAGTTCATCGACGATATGGCCGCTGCCTACGCCTGGGCTGATGTGGTGGTGTGCCGTTCCGGCGCGCTGACCGTCAGCGAAGTGGCTGCGGCAGGATTACCGGCGATATTTGTGCCGTTTCAGCATAAAGATCGTCAGCAATACTGGAATGCCCTGCCGCTGGAGCAGGCCGGTGCCGCCAAAATTCACGAGCAGCCGCAGTTCACCAGTGAGGTGGTGGCGGCAACGCTGGCAGGATGGGACCGCGCAACGCTGCTGAACATGGCAGAAAAAGCCCGCGCTGTGGCGATCCCGGATGCAACCGAACGTGTCGCAGCTGAAGTCAGCAAAGCAGCCAAATGATTTTTGTAGGGGCAGGCAGGTCTGACCCTCAGCAACACAGGTAACAGATGAATACACAGCAACTGGCAAAACTGCGTTCTATCGTGCCCGAGATGCGTCGCGTCCGGCACATCCACTTTGTTGGCATCGGTGGTGCCGGCATGGGCGGTATTGCCGAAGTGTTAGCGAATGAAGGCTATGAAATCAGCGGTTCAGACCTAGTGCCGAATGCGGTGACTCAGCACCTGAGCGCGTTGGGCGCAACGATCTATTTTAACCATTGCCCGGAGAACGTCAGCGATGCCAGCGTGGTGGTGGTCTCTACCGCCGTCTCGCAGGACAACCTAGAAGTGGTTGCCGCACGCGAAGCGCGTATCCCGGTGATCCGCCGTGCAGAGATGCTGGCTGAACTGATGCGCTTCCGCCACGGTATTGCCGTAGCCGGTACGCACGGGAAAACCACCACTACGGCGATGGTCTCCAGCATTTATGCGGAAGGTGGTCTCGACCCGACTTTCGTCAACGGTGGGCTGGTGAAAGCGGCGGGAACCCACGCGCGCCTTGGCAGCAGCCGTTACCTGATTGCGGAAGCGGACGAGAGCGATGCCTCATTCCTGCATCTGCAGCCGATGGTGGCGATTGTAACCAATATCGAAGCCGATCATATGGATACCTACCAGGGCGACTTCGAAAATCTGAAGCAGACTTTTATCAACTTCCTGCACAACCTGCCGTTTTATGGCCGTGCGGTGATGTGCGTTGACGACGCGGTGATCCGCGATTTGATCCCGCGCGTGGGGCGTCAGATCACCACCTATGGCTTTAGAAATGACGCCGATGTGCGGGTGGAAAATTACGAACAGCGCGGCGCACAGGGGTTTTTTACCCTAGTACGCCACGACAAACCGCTGATGCACGTGACATTGAACGCCCCGGGTTGCCATAACGCGCTTAACGCCGCCGCTGCGGTTGCCGTGGCGACGGAAGAGGGCATTGAGGATGATGAAATTCTCAGCGCGCTACTGAGCTTCCAGGGCACCGGGCGCCGCTTCGACTTCCTTGGTGAATATCCGCTGGCAGAAGTGAACGGCCAGGTGGGCAGCGCGATGCTGGTGGACGATTACGGCCATCATCCGACCGAAGTTGACGTGACGATCAAAGCCGCGCGTACGGGCTGGCCGGATAAAAATCTGGTGATGATCTTCCAGCCACACCGCTACACGCGCACCCGCAATCTGTATGACGACTTCGCCAACGTGCTGTCGCAGGTCGATGTGCTACTGATGGTGGATGTTTACGCCGCCGGTGAGGCACCGATCCCCGGCGCCGACAGCCGCTCTCTGTGCCGCACCATTCGTGGTCGTGGCAAAGTCGACCCGATTCTGGTGTCTGACCATAATGCCGTGCTGGAAATGCTGTTACCGAAGCTGACCGGTAACGACCTTATTTTAGTGCAGGGCGCCGGCAACGTTGGTCGTATTGCCCGCACGCTGGCTGAGCTTAAGTTACAACCGCAGACGAATAAAGAGGAAAATCATGGCTGAGAAAATAGCTGTATTGCTGGGTGGAACCTCCGCAGAACGTGACGTATCGCTGTTATCGGGCGCTGCCGTTCTGCAAGGCCTGCAGGATGCGGGCATTGATTCACATCCGGTCGACATCCGTGATTTTCCGTTGATGCGACTGAAAGAGGAAGGGTTTGCCAAAGCCTTTATCGCCCTGCACGGTCGCGGCGGTGAAGATGGAACCTTACAGGGCATGCTGGAATTCCTGCAGATCCCTTACACCGGCAGCGGAGTAATGGCATCGGCCATCACGATGGACAAACTGCGCAGTAAGTATCTGTGGCAGGGATGTGGGCTGCCTGTGGCACCATTTGTCGCGCTGACGCGCGCTCAGATGGATGAAGGCCTGACGGCAGAAGAGCTAGCCAGCATTGATGCCCTTGGCCTGCCGCTGTTCGTCAAGCCGAGCCGTGAAGGTTCAAGCGTGGGGATCTCGCGGGTGAACGAGGCGTATCAGTTCCCTGCTGCGCTGGATGAAGCTTTCCGCCATGACGACGAAGTGCTGGTGGAAGCATTTTTAAGCGGTCCTGAATACACCGTTGGCGTGATTGGCGATCAAATTCTGCCGTCAATCAGAATAAAAACCGCCAGCGAGTTCTATGACTATGAAGCTAAGTACATTTCTGACAATACTCAATATTTCTGTCCGTCAGGATTGAGTGCCGAACAGGAAGCGGAACTGAGCGAACTGACGATCGCCGCTTGGCGCGCGCAGGGTTGCAGCGGCTGGGGCCGCGTAGATGTGATGATGGGCAGTGATGGTCGTTTCTATCTGCTGGAAGTCAACACGTCACCTGGAATGACCAGCCATAGCTTGGTGCCTATGGCGGCAAAACAGGCCGGGATGACCTTCTCGCAGCTTGTGGCGCGCATTCTGGATCTGGCGAACTGATATGTCCCAAGCTGCTCTGAATGTCCGTAACCGCGAAGCGCAGGGAAAAGCGCGCACCGGGCGCAGCAACGGCTCACGCCTTGCCGGGATGATTTTTCTGGCGATGGTACTGGGCGTGATGCTGACTGGTGGGGTTGTGGTGCTGAAATGGATGAACGATGCCTCTCAGTTGCCGCTGTCAAAGCTGGTGGTCACCGGGCAGACGCATTACACCACCAATGATGACATCCGCCAAGCGATTTTGTCGCTTGGCGAACTTGGCACTTTTATGTCTCAGGATGTGGATGTTATTCAGCAGCAGATTGAGCGCTTGCCTTGGATCCAGCAGGTAAGCATGCGCAAACAGTGGCCGAACGAATTAAAAATTTATCTGGTTGAGTATGTTCCGGTTGCACGCTGGAATGATGTGCATATGGTTGATGCAGAAGGAAAATCATTCAGCATCCCGGCCAGTTATCTCGGTAAAGAAAATATGCCGATGCTGTATGGCCCGGAAGGCAGCGAATCTGAAGTGTTAACCGGCTACCACCAGATGAGTAACGCGCTGGCGGCCAGCAAATTGAAATTAAAGGCGGCGTCCATGACCGCAAGGCGTTCATGGCAGCTGGTGTTAGATGATGACACGCGTCTGGAGCTAGGGCGTAACGAGGATATGAAACGTCTGCAGCGTTTCATCGAGTTACTGCCTACCCTGCAACGGCAGGGCCAGATGGAGAATAAATGTATCAGCTACGTAGACCTGCGTTACGACTCTGGCGCGGCAGTAGGATGGGTACCGGCACCGATGGCAGCCGCTGAAAGTAATCAGCAATAGCAACAGAATCAGGCACAGGCTAAACAACAATGATCAAGTCGACGGACAGAAAACTGGTAGTTGGACTCGAGATAGGCACCGCAAAGGTTGCCGCCTTGGTAGGGGAAGTTCTGCCTGATGGCATGGTTAATATTATCGGGGTGGGCAGCTGCCCGTCTCGCGGGATGGATAAAGGCGGCGTTAACGACTTGGAATCGGTAGTAAAATGTGTTCAGCGCGCTATCGATCAGGCCGAACTGATGGCAGACTGTCAGATTTCGTCGGTTTACCTTGCATTATCGGGCAAACATATCAGCTGCCAAAACGAAATAGGGATGGTTCCTATTTCCGAAGAGGAAGTGATGCAGGAAGATGTGGAAAATGTGGTACATACCGCTAAATCTGTCCGTGTTAGCGATGAACACCGCATCCTCCATGTTATTCCGCAAGAATATGCGATCGACTATCAGGAAGGGATCAAAAACCCGGTCGGTTTATCGGGCGTGCGCATGCAGGCGAAAGTGCACCTTATCACCTGCCACAACGATATGGCAAAAAACATCGTCAAAGCAGTTGAGCGTTGTGGCCTGAAAGTTGACCAACTGATTTTTGCCGGTCTGGCATCGAGCTTTGCCGTGCTGACCGAAGATGAGCGCGAGCTGGGCGTCTGCGTAGTAGATATCGGCGGCGGTACAATGGATATCGCCGTTTACACCGGCGGCGCACTGCGCCACACGAAGGTTATCCCGTACGCGGGCAACGTGGTGACCAGCGATATCGCTTATGCCTTCGGCACTCCGCCAACCGACGCAGAAGCGATCAAAGTGCGTCACGGCTGCGCGCTGGGTTCGATTGTTGGCAAAGACGAAAACGTAGAAGTGCCAAGCGTGGGTGGGCGTCCACCGCGCAGCCTGCAGCGCCAGACGCTGGCTGAAGTAATTGAGCCGCGTTACGCCGAGCTGCTGAACCTAGTGAATGACGAAATTTTGCAGTTGCAGGAGCAGCTTCGCCAGCAGGGCGTGAAACATCACCTCGCGGCCGGCATTGTTTTGACCGGCGGCGCGGCACAGATTGAAGGATTGGCGGCTTGCGCCCAGCGTGTCTTCCACACGCAGGTGCGTATCGGACAGCCGCTGAACATTACAGGATTAACGGATTACGCGCAGGAGTCTTACTACTCAACGGCAGTGGGCTTACTGCACTACGGAAAAGAGTCTCACCTTAACGGTGAAGCAGAAATAGAAAAAAGAGCCTCAGTGGGCAACTGGTTCAAGAAAATCAACAGCTGGCTGAGAAAAGAGTTTTAATTTTTACCATAGGGGATCATGTTAGACTTATTTAGTGATCTCCAAGGGAACAGGCACATAACGGAGAGAAATTATGTTTGAACCAATGGAATTAACCAATGACGCGGTGATTAAAGTCATCGGCGTCGGCGGCGGCGGCGGTAACGCGGTAGAGCATATGGTGCGTGAGCGTATCGAAGGCGTTGAGTTCTTCGCGGTGAATACCGATGCTCAGGCATTGCGTAAAACTGCGGTAGGCCAGACGATTCAGATCGGTAACGGAATTACTAAAGGTCTGGGCGCTGGCGCAAACCCGGAAGTCGGCCGTAACTCCGCCGAAGAGGATCGTGAAGCACTGCGTCAGGCACTGGAAGGTGCAGATATGGTATTTATCGCTGCGGGTATGGGCGGTGGTACCGGAACGGGTGCTGCGCCAGTAGTGGCTGAAGTTGCTAAAGACCTCGGTATTCTGACCGTTGCAGTGGTGACTAAGCCATTCAACTTTGAAGGCAAAAAGCGCATGGCCTTTGCCGAACAGGGGATTGCCGAGCTGTCTAAGCACGTCGACTCCCTGATCACCATTCCAAACGACAAGCTGCTGAAAGTGCTGGGTCGCGGTATCTCTCTGCTGGACGCGTTCGGCGCGGCTAATGACGTGCTGAAAGGCGCGGTGCAGGGTATCGCAGAACTGATCACCCGTCCGGGCCTGATGAACGTCGACTTTGCTGACGTGCGCACCGTGATGTCTGAAATGGGCTACGCGATGATGGGTTCTGGCGTGGCCTGTGGTGAAGACCGTGCGGAAGAAGCGGCAGAAATGGCGATCTCCAGCCCACTGCTGGAAGATATCGACCTGTCTGGCGCACGCGGCGTGCTGGTTAACATCACTGCCGGCTTCGACCTGCGTTTGGATGAGTTCGAAACCGTGGGTAACACCATCCGCGCCTTCGCTTCAGACAATGCAACCGTGGTTATCGGGACTTCCCTTGACCCGGAAATGAACGACGAACTGCGTGTGACCGTGGTTGCTACCGGTATCGGCATGGACAAACGTCCAGAAATTACGCTGGTGACCAATAAGCAGACGACTCAGCCAGTCATGGACCACCGTTACCAGCAGCACGGTATGGCCCCGCTGCCACAGGAGCAGAAACCTGCGGCGAAAGTGGTCAATGATCCGGGCACACAGACTAACAAAGAGCCTGATTATCTAGACATTCCAGCCTTCCTGCGTAAGCAGGCAGACTAGGAATAACCCGAGAAATTGGAACTCATCGCTCTTTGTGTTAAACTGTTCGCCCGTCAGTGGAATAAAGTGGTGGTCGGATGGCTAATTTTTGCGAGGTGATGCGATGATCAAACAACGGACATTAAAACGTATTGTTCAGACGACTGGCGTCGGGTTACATACCGGCAAGAAAGTCACGCTGACGTTACGCCCTGCGCCGACTAATACCGGAGTCATCTATCGTCGCACTGACTTGAAGCCACCGGTTGATTTCCCGTCTGATGCCAAATCCGTGCGTGATACCGTGCTCTGTACTTGCATGGTTAATGAGCATGACGTACGTATTTCGACAGTCGAACACCTGAATGCAGCCCTTGCAGGCCTTGGCATTGATAATATTGTGGTGGAAGTGAACGCGCCTGAAATTCCAATTATGGATGGCAGCGCCGCGCCCTTTATCTATCTGCTGATGGACGCAGGTATTGAAGAGCTGAATAGCGCCAAGAAGTTTGTTCGTATTAGGCAGCCTGTCCGGGTTGAGGATCGCGACAAATGGGCTGAGTTTACGCCGTACAATGGTTTCTCACTAGATTTTACCATTGACTTTAATCACCCGGCGATTGACTCCAGCTCCCAGCGCTACCGCATGGAATTTTCTGCGGAAGCTTTCGCGCGTCAGATCAGTCGTGCTCGTACTTTCGGCTTCATGCGTGACATCGAGGCATTGCAGTCCCGTGGCCTGTGCCTCGGCGGCAGCTTTGATTGCGCAATCGTGGTAGATGACTACCGCGTATTGAACGAAGATGGTCTGCGTTTTGAAGATGAATTTGTGCGTCATAAAATGCTCGATGCTATCGGTGACCTGTACATGTGTGGTCACAACATCGTTGGTGCGTTTACCGCGTTCAAATCTGGTCATGCGCTGAACAATAAGCTGTTGCAGGCTGTTCTGGCTAAGCAAGAAGCATGGGAATGGGCAACGTTTGAAGACGAAGCAACACTCCCGGTGACATTCAAGGCACCAAATCTAGTTCTGGCGTAAGCCTGAACCTACAACCTACTTATTACGACTGGTTGAGCTGGTACTCTCTCTGGCCAGTGAGGCCAGTCGTTCTAATATTTTCTTCAGTTTTTCCGGGCTTTGGCTCGCGACACTACGTAAAATCTCTGCGCTATGCTCACTCAGCTGTCTTAAAAGCGGTTTTTCTGCGTCTTTTGCTCGAGTGCTATTTTCTTGCACAGATTCCTGACCTTTTGCCGCCAGCGATGGATTTATCCTGATGTCGATTGACGTCAATGATGGTAATATTTGCGCACGTAAAGCTGACAGCAAGCTGGACTGTTCGTAGCGTAAGCGTGTCAACCAGTTAGCATTAGCCGTTTCGATCACCAGAACGCTCTGACGAAAGTTTGCCACGCGGCACCAGGGATGCAGTTGGGCAGGAAGAATGCCCTGCACTGCGCGGTTCAGTTTGTTCAGAGCAATCGCTCGCTGCTGCACGTTTTGCAGCGCACTCTTCTCCTGAGCATGGTCGAAAAAACTTTCAATTGATTGTGGGCGACTATCGCGCATAGCAAGCTCCGGCGGAACATAGTGATCGATATTCTTAATCGTTGGCGACAATTTGGTAGACGTTATTTGTGGCCGCATCTCCTGTTGGGGATGGTCGCGGCGAGTCTTGCCCTGCTGCACGCGTCAGCGCACGATCGCCCTACCTTAGCAGAAACTTCGTCGCGAAGCCTGAATATTGGCACGGCGGTGCGTTTTGATAGTCTGGCGCTGCTGGAGAGTGCGCGTCGCCTATCATTCAGCGTAGATTACTGGCATCAGCACGCAATCCGCACGGTTATCCGTCACCTGTCATTTACGCTTACGCCATCGGATTCCCCAGTGGCGGAAGAGACCCAGCCGCTTGAAGCCCACAAGCTGGCGCTGCTCGACACCCTTAATTCGCTGCTGACCCATGAAGCGAAGCCGCCGGTCATCATTCGCACCAAGGCCCAACGCCAAGTTAACGCCGTTCCCCGCCATCAAACCGGCCTTTGGCTGGCGCAGGTCCACGGCATTCGCGCCGGACCGCTGCACTTAATTCATAACAACCATTCTGTTTAAAATTAAACGCTAAGTGTACATCGTCAACCACGGTGGCTGAGAGAATTATTTATTATGTTAATCAAATTATTAACCAAATTTTTTGGTAGTAGTAATGATCGCACGCTGCGCCGTATGCGCAAAGCTGTAGAGCTGATCAACAAGATGGAACCCGATTTCGCTAAGCTGTCTGACGACGAGCTGAAAGAGAAAACCGTTGAGTTCCGCGCACGCTTGGAGAAAGGCGAAGAGCTGGAAAGCCTGATCCCGGAAGCATTCGCCACCGTGCGTGAAGCGAGTAAACGCGTATTCGGCATGCGCCACTTTGACGTGCAGCTGCTGGGCGGTATGGTACTGAATGACCGCTGCATCGCCGAGATGCGTACCGGTGAGGGTAAAACCCTGACGGCAACGCTGCCAGCCTATCTTAATGCGCTTAGCGGCAAGGGCGTCCACGTGGTTACCGTGAACGACTACTTGGCCCAGCGTGACGCCGAAAACAACCGCGCGCTGTTCGAATTTCTCGGCCTGAGCATTGGTATCAACCTGCCGGGCATGCCGTCTTCGGCCAAGCGTGCCGCCTATGCCGCCGACATCACCTACGGCACCAACAACGAATATGGTTTTGACTACCTGCGCGATAACATGGCGTTTAGCCCAGAAGATCGCGTGCAGCGCAAGCTGAACTATGCGCTGGTGGATGAGGTTGACTCCATTCTGATCGATGAAGCGCGTACGCCGTTGATCATCTCCGGCCCGGCAGGTGATAGCTCTGAACTGTGCATCCAGGTGAACAAAATCATTCCGCGCCTGATCCGTCAGGAGAAAGAGGATTCCGACACTTTTCAGGGCGAAGGCCACTTCTCCGTTGATGAGAAAGCGCGCCAGGTTCACCTGACCGAACGTGGTCTGGTTGCCGTTGAAGAGCTGATGGTCAGCGAAGGCATTATGCAAGAGGGCGAATCCCTCTACTCGCCGGGCAACATCATGATGATGCACCACGTCACCGCCGCACTGCGCGCGCACGTGCTGTTCACCCGCGACGTTGATTATATCGTTAAAGATGGCGAAGTGATCATCGTTGATGATCACACCGGTCGTACCCTGCAGGGGCGTCGCTGGTCTGACGGCCTGCATCAGGCGGTGGAAGTCAAAGAGGGCGTGGAAATTCAGAACGAAAATCAGACGCTGGCCTCGATCACCTTCCAGAACTACTTCCGTCTGTATAACAAACTGGCCGGGATGACCGGTACCGCCGATACCGAAGCGTTTGAATTCAGCTCAATCTACAAGCTGGACACCATTGTAGTGCCGACGAACCGCCCAATGGTGCGTAAGGATCTGCCGGATCTGGTCTACATGACCGAAATGGAGAAAATCGGCGCGATCATCGAAGATATCCGCGAGCGTACCGCTAACGGTCAGCCGGTGCTGGTCGGTACTATTTCGATTGAAAAATCAGAAGTGGTGTCTGATGAGCTGAACAAAGCGGGCATCAAACACGAAGTGCTTAACGCCAAATTCCACGCCCGCGAAGCGGATATCGTGGCGCAGGCGGGTCAGCCTTCAGCCGTGACCATTGCTACCAACATGGCCGGTCGCGGTACCGACATCGTGCTGGGCGGCAGCTGGCAGGCAGAGATTGCGGCGCTTGAAAATCCAACCGCAGAGCAGATTGAAGCCATTAAGAGCGCGTGGAAAGTTCGCCACGAGGCGGTGCTGGCGTCAGGCGGTCTGCATATTATTGGTACGGAACGCCATGAATCACGCCGTATCGATAACCAGCTGCGCGGCCGTTCAGGTCGTCAGGGCGATAACGGTTCATCCCGTTTCTACTTGTCAATGGAAGATGCCCTGATGCGTATTTTCGCCTCGGATCGCGTCACCAACATGATGCGTAAACTGGGTATGAAACTAGGCGAAGCGATTGAGCACCCTTGGGTGACCAAAGCAATTGCTAATGCCCAGCGCAAAGTGGAAAGCCGCAACTTTGATATCCGTAACCAGCTGCTGGAGTACGATGACGTTGCCAGCGACCAGCGCCGTGCCATCTACACCCAGCGTAACGAACTGCTCGATGTCTCTGACGTGTCAGAAACTATCGCCAGCATTCGCGAAGACGTGTTCAAAGCCACCATTGATGGCTATATCCCACCGCAGTCTCTGGAAGAGATGTGGGATGTTGCTGGCCTGCAGGAGCGCCTGAGCAACGATTTCGACCTCAATCTGTCGATTGCCGAGTGTCTGGATAAAGAGCCGGATCTGCATGAAGAGACGCTGCGTGAGCGCATCATGGAAGAGGCGAAAGCCCAGTATCAGCGCAAAGAAGAAGTGGTTGGCGAGGAGATGATGCGCAACTTCGAAAAAGGCGTGATGCTGAAAACGCTGGACTCGCTGTGGAAAGAGCACTTGGCGGCGATGGATTATCTGCGTCAGGGTATCCATCTGCGTGGCTACGCGCAGAAAGATCCAAAGCAGGAGTACAAACGTGAGTCCTTCGCGATGTTCGCCGCAATGCTGGAGTCGCTGAAGTACGAAGTGATCAGCACCCTGAGCAAGGTTCAGGTGCGTATGCCGGAAGAGATTGAGCAGATGGAAGAGCAGCGCCGTCAGGAAGCTGAACATCTGGCACAGCAGCAGCTGAGCCACGCTGATGCCGATACGGAAGCCGCGCAGTCACTCTCTGAGCAGACTGGCGAGCGTAAAGTGGGGCGCAATAACCCCTGCCCATGCGGTTCCGGTAAGAAATATAAGCAGTGTCACGGTCGTCTGGTTTAACCCGCAGCACGGCAACATCGAAAGGCGGCTATGCCGCCCTGATGTCATGCCGCAGCGGATAATGCTGCGGCTTTTTTTGCCGCGACTGAGGGAGGTATTTGGGCACTATTGCAAAGTTATTGATGAGT
>NZ_MAYS01000446.1 GCF_001756855.1 Candidatus Erwinia dacicola
TTCCAGCATGTATTACCGAACACTAGTTGTAACCTGCTGATTCCATGTTATGGATGTTCGCTGTTTTTCTGGGTTCGCAGCATAATCTCTATTTATTCAACAAAGCCGTAGACTGATTGCAAATTTATCTTTATGTAAACCCGAGTAATATTTTTACCTGACGCTGATTGGACTTTTTTTAGCCAGTCCCACGCGATTAGGGTGGCTCAGCGCCACAGCTTGCGGTGCTACCGCCGAAATCAGCGAGGTTGAAAACCGTTGGTTGGCGATTGCCGACGTGCCTGAGAAAGCCGAAATAAAGGCGGAAGCTGAGGCCGAAGCGAAACCTGATGCAGTGGCCGATGCCAAAGCCACTGCCGAACCCGCTGCCGCAGCAGATTGGCTACGTGCTGCTGAAAGCTGGGGTAAAGAGTGAGCTATATGACGGCACTCTGCGCAGCGATCGTCCGTGCCCGCGCAGCAAAAATAATAACGGACAGAGTAAAGTCTGTAGCAATAATGATACGGCGACCTGGATCTTGGGATAGTCGCTGGGCGCGCTAAAGCCTGCTGCCAGGGAGGGCAGCAGCAGTCCCATCCACCCTCTAGTGAAGCCCCTTTTTTTGCCAGCTGGCACACAGCCGAGACTAATAAATTCTGATGACGTTAGAACTTCCCGCTGACCCAGCCACTCCGGTCAGCACAGACAATCCCCTGATTACAGCAGCGTCACCGCTGCTGAATGCTATCGTGCAAATCCGCCTAGCGGCCACGCATGACGACCCCGCCGGTCTGCGCCATCAGCTGATCGACGAAATGCGCCAGTTCGAGACCCGCTGCAAGCAGGCAGCCATGCCGTTCGAGATGATCATCGGTGCCCGTTACTGCCTGTGTGCTGTGCTGGATGAAGCCACGGCGCAAACGCCATGGGGCAGCCGTGGCATCTGGTCCGGCAGCGGCCTACTGGTGACTTTCCATAATGAGAGCTGGAGCGGAGAGAAAGTTTTTCAGCTGCTGGCGCGGATTTCGCAAAACCCGGCGCAGCATCTCTGGCTGCTTGAATTGATCCACTACTGCTTACTGCTGGGATACGAGGGGTGCTATCGTGGCATGGATAATGGTCGCCTGCAGCGTGATACCGTTCGCACCCGGCTGGCGCATCTGATCGCCGACGTGCGCTGCACCGCCCCGCTGCCTCCACTCCAAGTGGCCGACGCCGCGCAGCACAATGCTCTGTGGCACCCGCTGGTGCCGCTGTGGGCCTGCACAACCATTGCGGCGTTTATCGCCTGCCTTATCTTTTCAGGTCTTAACTGGCGGCTGGGTAACACCGCCGAACCGCTGCTGAGCGCTATCTGGCAGGTACCGCTGCCGAAAGTGGTGGCCGGTCAGCGCGCTGCCGCTCCGCAGGCGCTGATTGATCTGCGCCAACGCCTGAGCGATCTAATTGCCGATCGCCAGCTCAACGTTACTGACAGCGCCAACGGTAGCAAGGTGATCATCGCCGCCGATCGCCTGTTTAGCTCGCCTGCTACCGTCCTGTCGCCGGAAGGTCGGGCGCTGGTGGCCCGTGTCGCCACGGCGATGGAGTCAGGTAAAGGCACGATTGTAGTCAGCGTGTTCACCGATGATCGGCATATTCGCTCCAGCCGCTTCTCCTCAAACTACGAATACTCTACCGCCCAGGCTTGCGCCATCAGCACCATGATGGCGCAGATGATCGCCCAGCAGGGGATCAGCATACGTACTCAGGGACGCGGGGACAGCGGTGCGCTGCTGCCTAACGACAGCCCGGAAAATCGGGCGCAGAACCGCCGTGTCGAAATCACACTGTTTGCTGCTCCGGATAGCGATGACAACAGCCCAACTACGGGGAAAAACTAAGTTGAAAACCTTTTTCTCATGGCTTTCCAGCCGCCTGATATGGGGCCTGGTGGGGATTACCGCGCTTTCCGCTCTGATCTGGATGGTCGACCCGCTGCTAACCTTTACCCGCTTCCAGGCACTGGAAAGCCCGCTGAATCGCCAGCTGCTGATTGGCCTGTGCTATTTCCTTTGGGTGCTGTTCCAGCTGATCCCACAGCTCTACCGCGCTTGGTTCAACAGCAAGCTACTGACCCGCCTGCAACTCAGCAACAGCGGCTATGCGGAGCTGCAGGCAACTGGCGAAATGCTTGATAACCGCTTTAGCGAAGCGGCGCTGCTGCTGAAGAAAACCCAATTCGGCAAGCGCGATAAATGGTTCCAGCGCTTCAGCGCCCAGTACCTTTGTCAACTGCCGTGGTATTTGATTATCGGCGCACCCGGTGCCGGTAAGACCACTGCGCTGATCAACTCCGGGCTGAAGTTTCTACTTAGCGAAGCGCTAGATAAAACCGCGTTGCGCGGCGTAGGCGGCACGCGCAACTGCGACTGGTGGTTCACCGACCGCGCCGTGCTGCTGGACACCGCCGGGCGCTATGCCCTGCAGGAGAGCCAGCGCGTGCGCGATGCCAGCGAGTGGCAGACCTTTATCACGCTGTTGAAGCGCTACCGGCCGCGCCAGCCGATCAACGGAGTGATCATAACCATCAGCGTCGCCGACCTGTTAAGCGACTCGGCAGAGGTGCGTCACGCCCAGGCCAGCGCCCTGCGCAAGCGTATGGCGGAGCTGCATCAGCAAACCGGGATCCACTTCCCGGTGTATATCATGGTGACCAAAACAGACCTGCTGAAAGGCTTTATGAGTTACTTTGCGCGGCTGGAGAAGAGCCAGCGCGATCGGATCTGGGGCTTTACCTTTCCATGGGAGGCCAGCCGCCAGAGTGAGCACCGCCTTAATGCGCTTTTTGGACAGCAGTTCAGCCAGCTCAATGCGCGGCTGATGAGCGATCTGAGCGGGAAAATGGCGCAGGAAGGTGACCTGACGCTGCGCGCTGAATGCTTCCAGTTCCCGCAGGAGTTTCGCGCCCTGCGCCCGCTGCTGGCAGAATATCTCAATATCGTCTTTACCCCGGACAATGACGAAGTTCCTTGTTCAGCGCGCGGCCTGTTCTTTACCAGCGGAACCCAAGAAGGCTTGCCGTTTGACCGCGTGATGGGCGAACTGTCGCGCAAGCTGCAGCTACCGCAGGCTCAGGGCCAGTCGATTGCCAGCTGGGACAGCGTCAACCGCAGTGCGCCGATCCCGGCCAACAAAGGTCAGAGCTTCTTTATCCGCGGGCTGCTCAGCGATGTGGTATTTAAAGAGAACCGCCTAGCCAGCAGCGACCGTCGGTGGGAGCAGCGCAACCGCCTGCTGCACTGGACCGGCTACAGCACGCTGGCGATTGCGCTGCTGGCTGCTTCGGCGCTCTGGGTGACCAGCTACTATAAGAACTACCACTATTTGCAGGAAGTCGCCACCCGCCTGCCTGCCGTCAATCAAGCGGCCACGCGACTGACGCAGGATAATCACGGGGATATGCTGGATCTGCTACCCTTCTTAAACAGCTTGCTCTCCCTGCCGCAGAGTCAGGCGTTCGCGCTGGATAAGCCGCCACTAACCCTGCGCGGTGGGCTGTATCGTGGCGACCAGATTAGCGATGCCGTATGGAGATTGTATCAGGGAGCGCTCAAGTCACTGCTGTTACCGCGTGTCGCCCAGACGATTACCCAGACGCTGCGCAGCGACAACGGCGAAGATGCCGAGTTCAGCCGTAATGCGCTGCATGCTTATCAAATGCTCTACCAGCCGAGCAGCTATGACGGTGAGTTTTTACGAGGCTGGGTGATGCAGAACTTACAGCGCAGCCTGCCACCCAGCGTCACCACGCGCCAGCTGCAGCAGCTGGACTGGCACCTTAACCAGCTGCTTGACTGCCAGATCCTCAGTTCTTCTTGTCTGCGTGATAATGCGCTGATGATGAAGAAGCTGTCGCTTAATCTGGAGAATGCCGGGCATGACCGGAGCTCCGCT
>NZ_MAYS01000447.1 GCF_001756855.1 Candidatus Erwinia dacicola
AAACTAGGGTCTATTCAATCGGAGCGAATATACAGGGAGCAAAAAATCAACACTAAGGATTTGTTAGGGCATAAAAGCCAGCGCCAAACTAACCGTTACAACGATGACAGGGGTAAAGAATGGAGGGTTGTTGGAGCATGAAATATGGTCATTTTTCATACCGTTTTGCAGAATAGTTTTGCAGAGGTTTTGCAGAAGAATTTTTCAGGTCGGAAAAAGTACGGGGACATCTCGCCCCCGTTAACATTCGCTACAATAGAGTAACTTACATGTGCTTAACGATAGCATCGCCAAACTCTGAACATTTCAGCAACTTAGCACCATCCATCAGACGTTCAAAATCATACGTGACGGTTTTGGCGGCAATTGCACCTTCCATTCCTTTAACAATCAGGTTAGCCGCTTCTGTCCAGCCCATATGACGCAGCATCATCTCTGCGGACAGGATAACGGAACCTGGGTTCACTTTATCTTGTCCTGCATACTTAGGTGCGGTGCCGTGGGTGGCTTCAAACAGAGCACATTCGTCACCGATGTTTGCACCCGGAGCAATACCGATACCGCCAACCTGCGCCGCTAGGGCGTCAGAAATGTAGTCACCGTTCAGGTTCATACAGGCGATCACGTCATACTCAGCCGGACGCAGCAGGATCTGCTGCAGAAATGCATCGGCGATCACGTCTTTAACCACGATTTTTTTACCGGTGTTTGGGTTCTTGATTTTCATCCACGGGCCGCCATCCATCAATTCACCACCGAACTCTTCTTTCGCCAACTGGTAACCCCAGTCTTTGAAAGCGCCTTCGGTGAACTTCATGATATTGCCTTTGTGAACCAGCGTAACGGAATCACGGTCATTAGTGATGGCGTATTCGATGGCAGCACGAACCAAACGTTTGGTGCCTGCTTCAGAGCACAGCTTCACGCCGATACCACACTGCTCAGGGAAGCGAATTTTCTTCACGCCCATTTCATCACGCAGGAACTTGATGACTTTATCTGCTTCCGCGCTACCCGCTTTCCATTCGATACCTACATAGATATCTTCTGAGTTCTCGCGGAAAATAACCATATCGGTCTCTTCCGGGCGTTTAACCGGGCTTGGTGTGCGGGTGTAGTAACGGACAGGACGCAGGCAGATGTACAGATCCAGCTGCTGACGAAGGGCAACGTTCAAGGAACGAATACCGCCGCCGACCGGCGTGGTCAGTGGGCCTTTGATGGCTACGCGATATTCTTTAATCAGTTCGAGAGTTTCTTCTGGCAGCCAAACATCCTGGCCATAATGCTCTACCGATTTCTCACCGGTATAAATTTCCATCCAAGAAATCTTACGCTCACCATTGTAAGCCTTCTGCACAGCGGCATCGACAACTTTAATCATCACTGGAGACACGTCAACGCCAATGCCATCACCTTCGATAAACGGGATGATTGGATTGTTTGGTACGTTGAGTTTTCCTTGGACTAAGGTAATTTTCTGACCTTCCGCCGGAACAACTACTTTGCTTTCCATTAACCTCTCCTATCGAGCGCTTTTTTGTTAATGATTTGTAAGATGCGCGTCAATACTACTTGAATATTCACTTCGCGCCAATCTTCTCTGGTCTTCGGTATAATGCGTTTGTTGTTACCTAGTGCAAAGACCATGCGAAAAACTCCCGTTACGAGGCTTTGTTGAATAATAAGTAATCATGCTCTTTAATATGCCGGTTTTGGACGAAGATGCTAGTCATTCCGGTATGTATTACCGAACACTGGTT
>NZ_MAYS01000448.1 GCF_001756855.1 Candidatus Erwinia dacicola
AAAACCATCATCATTCGGAAGCTGCCCAATAGACGTGCAAAAAACCGTGGTTGCCGCTTTCAGAGACATTGAAGCCAATACTTTCTGCGAGTTTATTGCGCTGTCTTACCATTCCTAGGAGCGCGGCCTGAATGAGCATACCAACGGGCTGATTAGGCGTTTTTACCCCAAGGCAACGGACTTCAGTCAGGTCAGTCATCGTAAGATTGCCGAACTCGAATACACGCTCAACACCAGAGGGCGAAAATCTCTGGGCTATCGCTCTCCCAATGAGGTATTTTTAACGCACTTACTGGCGGCATAAGCCCCCTCCGTTTTGTTGCGTTTCAACTGGGAATGGGGCAACGACCTTTGAAATTGTCGTACATGGTATTTTCCTTTAAGAAACTATCGATCCAGATGCGATCAATGTAGTTGCTATCCGAGAAACGGAAAAGGATCGTTTAATTTAAATACAGGATTTTTCTGGCGCGAATTATGGCTCAGATTATGCGCAATAGCATTATTTGTTTTGCGACGTGAAAGAGGTTATTTGCGCAGCAATCGTAAAGTTATCGTTACAGGAGGGTGCGGGCCGCCGTGGCAGCCCACATACGACATTAGTAGATAGTACGCAGCAGTTCGTTGATGCCGGTTTTTCCGAGGGTTTTGGCGTCAACTTTTTTTACAATCACCGTACAGTACAGGCTATAAGTACCGTCTTTGGATGGCAGGTTGCCGGAAACCACCACTGAACCCGCCGGAATGCGACCGAAGTGCACTTCGCCGGTTTCACGGTCAAAGATTTTGGTGCTCTGGCCGATATAAACGCCCATTGAGATCACCGAGCCTTCTTCCACGATCACGCCTTCTACGATCTCAGAGCGGGCGCCGATAAAGCAGTTGTCTTCGATGATAGTCGGGGTGGCCTGCAAAGGCTCCAGTACGCCACCGATGCCCACGCCACCGGACAGGTGCACGTTTTTACCGATCTGCGCACAGGAACCGACGGTTGCCCAAGTATCCACCATCGAGCCTTCATCAACATAGGCACCAATGTTGACATAAGAAGGCATCAGCACGGTGTTACGGGCGATAAATGCACCCTGACGCACGGCGGCAGGCGGCACCACGCGGAAGCCTTCTTTCTTAAAGCGTGCTTCGTCGTAGTCGGCGAATTTCATCGGGACTTTGTCGTAGTAGCGGCTTTCAGCACCTTCCATTACCTGATTGTCATTGATGCGGAATGAAAGCAGCACCGCTTTCTTCAGCCACTGGTGAGTCACCCACTGACCGTCGGTCTTCTCCGCCACGCGCAGGGCACCGTTGTCGAGCAGGGCAATAACTTGGTTAACCGCTTCACGGGTTACGGTATCCGCATTGGCTGGGGTAATGTCCGCACGGCGCTCGAAAGTCGCCTCAATAACACTCTGTAACTGTTGCATAGTTAGTCTCTTCCTAGTTTTGCCGATGCATATTCAACGAAAACGATTCCGCGGCGGCAGAATCACGCGCTGGCACTGATAAAAAGTAAATCGGGGTCACGCTTTATCGTTTGGATTAAGGGCCTCTATCAACCGTTGTTGCAGCACTTCGCGCAAATCTGCGTCTAATGCCCGAGGATCTCTGTTGGCAAGGATAAATAAATCCTCAACCCGTTCGCCAATGGTGCTGATGCGCGCACCGTGCAGCGACACGTTTAAGTCGGCAAACACTTCGCCAACGCGTGCCAGTAATCCTGGCTGATCGAGCGCCACTAATTCCAGATAAGTGCGTCTGTCAGTATGTGTGGGTAAGAAATTCACCGCGGTATCGACGCTAAAATGCTTCAACCTTGCCGACTGTCGGCGCAGGCGCGGCGGCTGCCAGTGAGTTTGACAGATCGCCTGCTCCAGCGCCTGGCGGATCATCTCATGACGATCCGGCATCAGCGGGCTACCGTCTTGCTCCAGCACGATAAAGGTATCCATCGCCATGCCGTCGCGGCTGGTAAAGATCTGCGCATTGTGGACGCTGAGGTTACGGCGATCCAGCTCCCCGGCTACGGTGGCAAATAGGTAGGGACGATCCGGGCTCCAGATAAAGATCTCGGTGCCGCCGCGTGTCGCCTGAGGGCTGATGAGGATCAGCGGCTTGGTAAGGTCGTGATTCATCAGGTGGCGCGCATGCCAAGCTAGCTGGTTAGGCGTGTGGCGCAGGAAATAGTCCGCGCGGCAGCGGCCCCAGATACGGTGCAGGGCTTCTTCATCAATGTTGTCCATACGCAGCAGCACCAGCGCCTGCAGGCGGTGATGGCGCACGCGCTCGCGCAGGTCGGGACTATTCTCCATGCCGCGCTGCAGCTGCTTCTCGGTGGCGAAGAACAGTTCGCGTATCAGGCTCTGCTTCCAGCTGTTCCACAGCGTTTCATTGGTGGCACAGATATCGGCCACCGTCAGGCACACCAAGTAACGCAGGCGATTCTCGTTCTGCATCACTTCGGCGAACTGCTGGATCTCCGTGGGGTCCTGAATATCGCGGCGCTGGGCGGTCACCGACATCAGCAGGTGGTGACACACCAGCCAAGCAACCAGCTGGGTTTCGCGTGAGTTGAGGCCGTGCATTTCGGCGAATTCCAGCGCGTCCTGCGCGCCGAGGATCGAGTGGTCGCCGCCGCGCCCTTTAGCGATATCGTGGAACAGTGCCGCCATCAGCAGCAGCTCTAGCTGCGGCAGGCGCGGCCACAGCTCCACGCACAGCGGATGGCGCAGGCGGGTGCGTTCGTCGGCAAAGCTTTCCAGCTTTTGCAGCACGCGAATGGTATGTTCATCAACGGTATAGGCATGGAACAGGTCAAACTGCATCTGGCCGACGATGTTGCTCCACTTCGGCATATAGGCCCACAGCACGCTGTGGCGATGCATCGGCACTAGTGCCCGGCTCACCGCGCCAGGATGCCGCAGGATCGACAGGAACAGCTCTCGCGCCTGCGGGATGGTACAGAGCGGCTGTTTCAGATTGCTGCACGCGTGGCGTAGGTGGCGCAGGGTCGTGGAGTAAATACCGGTAATTTTCGGCGTGCGCACCACCGCCCAGAACATGCGCATTATCGCTTCCGGCTGTCGGGCGAACAGGGTCTCATCCCGCAGGTCAATCAGGGTGCCGCGCAGCTGGAACTCTTCATCCATCGGCCGCGGTTTCTCGTCGGTGCCGAGCGCGAGGATCGCCTCATCAAACAGCTGCAGCAGCATCTGGTTGAGCTCACCCACGCGGCGCGTGACGCGGAAAAAGTCCTTCATCATGTGTTCGACCGGCTTGTTGACTTCACCCTGATAGTTCAGATGCTGGGCCACATTGAGCTGGCGGTCGAACAGCAGGCGGTTGTCGTAGCGGGTGAGGGTGAGGTGCAGGGCGAAGCGGATACGCCACAGCCTGCTCTGACATTCGTTGAGTTCATTGCGCTCGGCTTCGGTCAGGAAACCAAAACCAACCATATCGTCCATCGACGTGGCGCCGAAGTGGCGGCGGGCGACCCACAGCAGCGTGTGGATATCGCGCAGGCCACCGGGGCTGTTTTTAATATCCGGCTCTAGGTTGTAGCTGGTGCCGTGGTAGCGCTGGTGGCGCTCCTGCTGCTCTTCGATTTTGGCAGCGAAGAAGCGGTCAGAAGGCCAGAAGCCATCGCTGAAGATGTTTTTCTGCAACTCGAGGAATAGCGCGAGGTCACCGGTCAGCATGCGCGATTCAATCAGGTTGGTGGCGACGGTAAGGTCGGATAACCCCTCCAGCAGGCACTCTTCCAGCGTGCGCACGCTGTGGCCAACTTCTAGCTTCAGGTCCCACATCAGGGTTAACAGATCGCTGGTGCGCTGGGCATCTTCATCTGACAGCAGTTTGCGGCTGAGGATCAGCACGTCAATATCGGAGAGCGGGTGCAATTCGCCACGGCCATAGCCGCCAGCGGCGACCAGCGTGACGCCCTCTTTTTCCGGGAAGCCATAGAAGCGCCACAGCCGCCGCAGCAGGCGGTCAATAAACAGGGTGCGCGCATCGATCAAGCTTTCCACATCCTGCCCGGCGTCGAACGCGGCGGCCAGATGATGCTGGAAAACATCAAGGTGACGCTTCAGCGTGTCGCGATTTAGCTCGCTGTCTTCCCAGCGTCGTGGCGCTTTGGTGAGCTTTTTTAGGATGCTGGCTTCAGTTACATCTTTATTCATTTCACCGCCCCTAAGACATAAAAAAATCGGCTTGCGCGGGTCTGGTACTTTGCATGCGGGCTGAGCGAAAAGAAGGTCAGCCCTGACGCCGAATCAATCCTCGTGCGTCAGAATTGCCGGGATGGTGTCGTCTTTGCGTAGCGTCATAATTTCGCAGCCGTTCTCCGTTACCACAATAGTGTGTTCGTACTGTGCGGACAAGCTGCGATCTTTGGTTTTTACGGTCCAGCCATCTTTCATGCTGCGGATGCGGTAATCACCGGCGTTAACCATTGGTTCGATGGTAAAGGCCATACCGGTCTGCAGCACCACACCGCCGTCATCCGCGTCGTAGTGCAGTACCTGCGGCTCTTCGTGGAAGCCTTTACCGATGCCGTGTCCGCAGTACTCGCGCACCACGGAGAAGTCCTGCTCCTCAACAAATCTCTGGATCTCACGACCAATGGTGCGCAGGCGGATACCCGGCTTTACCATACGCAGGGCTAGGTAGAGGCTCTCCTGGGTGACGCGGCACAGGCGCTCGCCTTGAATCGTTGGCTTACCCACGATAAACGTGGTTGAGGTATCGCCGTGATACTCATCTTTGATCACGGTGACGTCGATATTGACGATATCGCCGTCCTTGAGAATTTTGTCGTCGCTCGGAATACCGTGGCACACCACTTCATTGACTGAAATGCAGACGGATTTCGGGAATCCGTGATAGCCGAGGCTGGCGGAAACCGCATGTTGTTTGTTGACGATGTGATCGTTGCAGATCCGATCCAGCTCACCAGTGCTGACACCCGACTTGACGTGCTCTTCAATCATCTCAAGCACTTCAGCCGCTAGGCGACCGGCAACGCGCATTTTTTCGATTTCTTTAGGGGTTTTAATTGAGATAGCCATTCATTCGGTCCACATTTGTCGTCATTTTCGACAACATACAGAAAGTGCTGCAATGGTATCAGCCTGCCCCGAGACTGCCAATTGCAGTTTGTGGCCTGCTGCAGTCATCTAATTCGGGTCGTAGGGGTTATAATTGTTGGCTACAGCTGCGGCTTTATGGTATAAAGCGCGCCGAAGATTCACTGTTCAGTGAGTCTCTTCGCCAGATTGAGAAACGCATAAATCTCACTATGTGCAAATAACACACACGTATCGACACCTACGCCGGGGTGCCTTGCTGGTTTGAAAGAGCTGATGGGTCGGTTGTACGGGATACGTGGAGGCTTAACCCCAAACTACATCTTATAGAGGTAATCATGGCAACTGTTTCCATGCGCGACATGCTCAAGGCCGGTGTACACTTCGGTCACCAGACCCGTTACTGGAACCCGAAAATGAAGCCATTCATCTTCGGCGCTCGTAACAAAGTTCACATCATCAACCTTGAGAAAACTGTACCAATGTTCAACGAAGCCCTAGCTGAGCTGAGCAAGATCTCCTTCCGTAAAGGTAAGATTCTGTTTGTTGGTACTAAGCGCGCTGCAAGCGAAGCGGTAAAAGAGCACGCTCTGAGCTGCGACCAGTTCTTCGTTAATCACCGCTGGTTGGGTGGTATGCTGACTAACTGGAAAACTGTTCGTCAGTCAATCAAACGTCTGAAAGATCTGGAAACTCAGTCTCAGGATGGCACCTTCGACAAACTGACCAAGAAAGAAGCGCTGATGCGCGCTCGTGAACTGGCCAACTTGGAAAACAGCTTGGGCGGTATCAAAGACATGGGCGGCCTGCCAGACGCACTGTTTGTTGTCGATGCAGACCATGAACACATTGCTATTAAAGAAGCAAACAACCTAGGTATCCCAGTGTTTGCTATCGTTGATACCAACTCTGATCCAGACGGTGTTGACTACATCATCCCAGGTAATGATGATGCAATCCGTGCTGTTAGCCTGTACCTGACTACAGTGGCTACCACTGTACGTGAAGGTCGCTCTCAGGACCTAGCTCAGCAGGCAGAAGAAACCTTCGCCGAAGCTGACTAATAAGACTTGCTCTGTTAAGAGCCCTTAAAAATTAGATGTGAATCTGTAAGGGGCCTTTTAGGCCCCCTTATTTTTTTCGAGTTCGCTTTGCTGAATGTCATATTTGGCGGGGCAGAATGTTTCCCGTGAAGGCTTCTGTAATTGCAGATGCTGAGCTAACCGAGGATTAGAAAATGGCTGATATTACCGCTGCTCTGGTAAAAGAACTGCGCGTGCGCACTGGCGCTGGCATGATGGATTGTAAGAAAGCGCTGACTGAAGCCAATGGCGACATCAAGCTGGCAATTGAGAACATGCGTAAATCTGGCGCAATCAAAGCAGCTAAGAAAGCAGGCAACGTTGCTGCTGACGGCGTGATCAAAACCAAGATCGAAGGCAACTACGGTGTGATTCTGGAAGTTAACTGCCAGACTGACTTCGTTGCTAAAGATGCTGGTTTCCAAGCATTCGCCGGCAAAGTGCTGGACGCGGCTGTTGCCGGTAAAATCACTGATGTTGAAGTGCTGAAAGCTCAGTACGAAGAAGAACGTGTTGCACTAGTTGCTAAAATTGGTGAGAACATCAACATTCGTCGCGTTGCAAGCTTGGAAGGCGACCTGCTGGGTACATACTTGCACGGAGCACGTATCGGCGTTCTGATTGCCGCTACCAACGCCGACGAAGAGCTGGTTAAGCAGCTGGCAATGCATGTTGTCGCTAGCAAGCCAGAATTCGTTAAGCCAGAAGACGTGTCTGCTGAAGTTGTTGAAAAAGAGTACCAGGTTCAGCTGGACATCGCGATGCAGTCTGGTAAGCCAAAAGAGATCGCAGAGAAAATGGTTGAAGGCCGCATGAAGAAATTTACCGGCGAAGTTTCTCTGACTGGCCAGCCTTTCGTGATTGACCCATCTAAAACTGTGGGGCGGGCACTGAAAGAGAAAAATGCCGACGTCACCCACTTCATCCGCTTTGAAGTGGGTGAAGGCATGGAGAAAGCTGAGACCAATTTCTCAGCAGAAGTTGCTGCGATGTCTAAGCAGTCTTAATTGCTCTAAAATAACCGCCAAACGGCGGTTATTTTTTGCCTGTCTTTTGACAGCGCATTTTCAGTCTCATCCCAATAGTATTTCTCTTACGCTTTTAGAATGATACCGCACACAGTCAAGACCCCTTTTCGATATAGCTTCCAGGAAAAAAACCATGGCGACCAATGCAAAACCTGTATATCAACGTATTCTTCTGAAACTGAGTGGCGAAGCCCTGCAAGGCGCTGAAGGCTTTGGCATTGATGCCAGCGTGCTGGATCGTATGGCTCAGGAAGTCAAAGAACTGGTAGAGCTAGCCATTCAGGTAGGTGTGGTGATCGGTGGTGGTAATCTGTTCCGTGGTGCTGGTCTGGCTCAGGCAGGAATGAACCGTGTTGTGGGCGACCATATGGGTATGCTGGCAACCGTGATGAATGGACTAGCGATGC
Organism: Candidatus Erwinia dacicola; assembly: GCF_001756855.1. Classification (GTDB taxonomy): domain Bacteria; phylum Pseudomonadota; class Gammaproteobacteria; order Enterobacterales; family Enterobacteriaceae; genus Erwinia; species Erwinia dacicola. The sequence goes on from NZ_MAYS01000448.1 coordinate 7,602, forward strand.
GCGATGCGCTGCACCGTGCCTACGTCAATGCACGTTTGATGTCTGCTATTCCACTGAACGGCGTGTGCGACAACTACAGCTGGGCTGAAGCAATTAGCCTGCTGCGCAACAACCGCGTGGTGATTTTCTGCGCCGGTACCGGTAACCCATTCTTTACCACTGACTCCGCAGCCTGTCTGCGCGGCATCGAAATCGAAGCCGATGTGGTGCTGAAAGCCACCAAGGTTGACGGCGTTTACTCTGCCGACCCGGTGAAGAACCCAGACACAACCCTGCACGAACAGCTGACCTACAGCGAAGTGCTGGAAAAAGAGCTGAAAGTGATGGATCTGGCCGCCTTTACGCTGGCTCGCGACCATTCACTGCCTATCTGCGTATTCAATATGAACAAACCGGGCGCACTGCGTCGCGTTGTGATGGGTAAAAAAGAAGGCACGCTGATTACGCATTAATATCAGTCTGCGGTTGAAATAAGGTATATTCTCCCTGCAAGAACTATCTTTAAATGTATTTGAACGGCTTTCGGCACTGCCGAAAGCTGGTGGATCAAACAGAATCCAAGGGTTTCAACGTGATTAAAGACATCAAGAAAGATGCAGAAGTACGCATGGAAAAATGCGTAGAAGCATTCAAAAACAACATCAGCAAGATCCGTACTGGCCGTGCATCTCCGGCTATACTCGACGGTATCATGGTAGATTATTACGGTTCTGCTACTCCGCTGCGCCAGCTGGCGAGCGTCACGGTAGAAGATTCCCGCACGCTGAAAATCAACGTGTTTGACCATTCTATCAGCAACGCAGTTGAAAAAGCGATCATGTCTTCCGATCTGGGCCTGAACCCAATTTCAGTGGGCACCGATATTCGCGTTCCGCTGCCAGCGCTGACCGAAGAGCGTCGTAAAGATCTGATCAAGATCGTGCGAGGCGAAGCCGAGCAGGGCCGCGTATCCGTGCGTAACGTGCGTCGTGATGCTAACGACAAAGTGAAAGCGCTGCTGAAACACAAAGAGATTAGTGAAAATGATGATCGTCGCTTACAGGAAGAGATTCAGAAAATGACCGACGTCGATATCAAGAAAATTGATGCTGCGCTGGCAGAGAAAGAAGCGGAGCTGATGGACTTCTGATCCCATCATAATCCGATGAAACGCCGCACAGATTGCCCTTCGTATGAAGGGTCGGTCTGGCGGCGTTTTGCGTTTGTTAACTTTCCCGGCAGAGGGTTATTCTTCTCCTGAGCGGGTTTATACAGAGCAAACTCATGAAGCAATTGACCATCCTCGGTTCAACTGGATCTATTGGTACCAGCACGCTCGGCGTAGTGCGCGCTAACCCCCATTTGTTCGCCACTAAAGCACTTGTTGCCGGGCGTAACGTCGAACTAATGGTTGAACAGTGCGTTGAATTTCGCCCGGCGTATGCCGCGATGTCAGACAGCTGGGCGGCAGCGGCACTGCGATTTCGTCTGAAAGAGCTCAATCTGGCTACCGAAGTCATGAGCGGCGAGCAGGCGATTTGCGAGCTGGCCACGCTGGATGATGTTGACCAGGTGATGTCGGCAATTGTCGGAGCAGCAGGATTATTACCTACCCTAGCCGCAATCCGCGCGGGAAAACAGGTGCTGTTGGCGAATAAAGAGTCGCTTGTCACCTGCGGCCGCCTTTTTCTGGAGGCGGTGAGCACTTCCGGCGCCCAGCTGTTGCCCATCGACAGCGAGCACAACGCCATTTTTCAGAGTTTGCCTGCTTCCCTCCAGCAGCAGTTAGGGTACATTTCTCTGGAGGATAATGGCATTGATAGCATTATCCTCACGGGGTCAGGTGGCCCGTTTCGTGACACGCCACTGGCTGAATTAAGCCATATGACGCCAGACCAAGCGTGTGCACACCCTAACTGGACGATGGGGCGAAAAATCTCCGTCGATTCGGCCACTATGATGAATAAAGGACTAGAATATATCGAAGTCCGCTGGCTGTTTAATGCCACAGACGCCCAAATGGAAGTCATTCTGCATCCGCAGTCAGTTATCCATTCGATGGTGCGCTACCGTGATGGCAGCGTTATTGCCCAGCTCGGTTCGCCGGATATGCGTACGCCAATCGCTCACGCTATGGCCTGGCCGCAGCGCGTAAATTCAGGCGCCCAACCGCTTGATTTTACGCGCATGTCGGCAATGACTTTTGCTGAACCCGATTACGCACGTTACCCCTGCCTGAAGCTGGCGATTGATGCCAGCATCACCGGGCAGGCGGCGACCACCACGCTGAATGCGGCAAATGAGATTGCGGTGGCCGCTTTCCTCACGTCTGACATCCGCTTTACCGATATTGCGGCGCTGAATGTGGCGGTGCTGGAAACGCTGTCGTGTCAGGAACCGCAAAGCGTTGAGGCAGTGATTGCCATTGACCGCGAGGCACGCGTAGCAGCGACAGCTCTGCTGCCACGTTTTGCGGCAGGACGAGTCAGCGCGTTTTAACGCACCGCCATTTGTGAGCGCTGGGCGGAGGTGGTATAGTCTTGCCCTACCGTCCAGAGCCAGCAACGTGATAAGGCGGAAAAGCGAATCGTATTTGTAGGCGCGAATTCAGATAATAAGTGCAACGCTCGGTCATGTAGATGGAGGGACGGTTAGCTACCGATAAGCTATCCTGCTCTTCCGATTAAAGATGAGCGAGTAACTATGAAATATCAGCAGTTAACCGAAGGATTACGATACCAGATAGCTCTGTTGTGTGAAGACAAAGTTAGTCAAGCCGAGATTGGTCGCCGGTTAGGCGTCTGTAAGTCAACAGACTCGTGGGAACTGCGCCGTAATCGCTCTGTAGATGGCTACCAGCCTGCAGTAGC
>NZ_MAYS01000449.1 GCF_001756855.1 Candidatus Erwinia dacicola
CTTTGCAACAGTGCCCATAAAAATTCCTGTATTGCCCCTTGGGCGCTGTGCATTTTCGCTCGTTTTACAGCAGTGGGCTGAAGAAATAAAATAGTCGTTCGACGATACGCTGCCAGTATGCGCGGCGCGACCAGCGTTGACCATCAACCAGTCTGGATCGTGCGATATAATCCTCCTGCACTCGCGTCAGATCACTGCCAAAGCCATTGTCGTCAATCACCAGCGTAATCTCAAAGTTGAGCCACAGGCTGCGCATATCTAGATTCACGGTGCCCACCAAGCTAAGCTGACCATCAACCAGAATACTCTTGGTGTGCAGCAGACCGCCTTCAAACTGATAGATCTTCACCCCGGCGTCCAGCAGCTCGCCAAAGAAGGCGCGACTGGCCCAACCCACCAGCAGCGAGTTATTGCGGCGCGGCACGATAATACTGACATCGACACCACGATAAGCCGCGGTGCAGATAGCGTGCAGCAGGTCGTCGCTCGGAACAAAGTAGGGGGTGGTCATTATCAGCTGTTTACGCGCGGAATAGACGGCGGTTAACAGCGCCTGGTGAATCATATCTTCCGGGAAGCCAGGGCCGGAAGCGATGACCTGAATGGTATGGCCGCTCTCCTGCTCAAACGGCATCGCATTGTCATCCGGCGGCGGCGGCAAAATGCGCTTGCCGGTCTCAATTTCCCAGTCGCAGGAGTAAATAATGCCCATTGTCATGGCGACCGGGCCTTCCATACGTGCCATCAGGTCAACCCACTGCCCGACGCCAGCGTCCTGCTTAAAGAAGCGCGGGTCAACGAGATTCATGCTGCCGGTGTAGGCGATATAGTTGTCGATCAGCACCACTTTGCGGTGCTGGCGCAGATCCATACGGCGCAGGAAAACGCGCAGCAGGCTAACTTTTAGCGCCTCGACTAAATCGATACCCGCATTGCGCATCATTGCTGCCCACGGGCTGCGGAAGAATTCGACGCTGCCCGTCGAGTCCAGCATCAGGCGACAGTGAACGCCGCGCCGCGCTGCAGTCATCAGCGCTTCAGCCACCTTATCCGCCTGCCCACCGGGCTGCCAGATATAGAACACCATCTCGATATTATGACGTGCCAGCTGAATATCACGCACCAGCGCGCGCAAGGTGTCATCGGTGCTGGTTAGCAGCTGTAGCTGATTGCCTTTAACTCCGGCAATGCCCTGACGGTTCTCACACAACTGAAACAGTGAACGGGCCACATCGCTGTTATCTTCGGCAAAAATATGGTGGCTTGCTTTGAGATCAGTTAGCCAGCGGGTGGTAGAGGGCCACATGGTGCGCGCCCGCTCGGCGCGCCGTTTGCCAAGGTGCAGCTCACCGAATGAGAGATAGGCAATGATGCCAACCAGCGGAATAATATAGATAATTAACAACCAGGCCATGGCGGAGGGCACTGCGCGCCGCTTCATCAGGATACGCAGGGTAATACTGGCAATGAGTAACCAATAACCAAAAACCAGCAGCCAGCTCATTACGGTATAAAAGGTGGTCATGAAGTGAAAATCCTGTTCACGCGGCAATTAAAGAGAGTTTACGTGCAGATGACAGAACAGGAAACCTTTAACGTAAGCGCCCGATGTAAAACGTTGTCAGATCGGCACTGTTGCAAAGTTATTGATGAGTTAGCCTTTCGTGTTATTGAAAGGTCTTATCTTTCAAAGACTCTGCTCACCAGACGCATCTCGCCTAGGGGATGCCCCAAATAAAATGATTCTGCCTGACCTTTTTGTAGCGCACGCATCACTTCAATGCCTTTGATTGTGGCGTAAGCCGTCTTCATTGATTTGAAGCCCAGCGTGGCGTTGATTATCCGTTTCAGTTTGCCATGATCGCACTCAATTATATTATTCCGGTACTGTATTTGCCGGTGATGCACATGCTGCGGACATTTACCTTCCCGCTTCAGCAATGCCAGCGCCCGCCCATACGTCGGGGCTTTATCTGTGTTGATCAACCGTGGAATTTGCAGGCGCTTCGTATTATTCAGAAGTTTACCCATAAAGCGATAGGCGGCTTTGGTGTGACGACGTGAAGACAGGTAAAAGTCAATGGTGCAGCCCC
>NZ_MAYS01000450.1 GCF_001756855.1 Candidatus Erwinia dacicola
ATTAGTTGACCACTACAAAGAGCTGCGATCGGCCTATGCCCTGCTGATTAACGAGCATCAGAATAGCGCAGCGGAAAGGGCTGTGGTGAAACAGGCCGACGCACTTTGTGCTTATCTGAAGTATCTGGAAGAGCTCTCAGCAGGTAATAATGAGTTTCTGCTGGCCAAAGCGCGGCTGGAAAAGACGCTGGCGCAGCGCCACAGCACGGAGATGGGCTACTTTGTTTAGATATTGGTTCCGAGCTTTAGCCTGTCGCTGGATGAGATTAGCCAGAATTCACTCTAAGCAGCAGGGCGTGGCGAACCACGCCCCTCATGCACCTTAGTGTTTGCGGTGTACGTTGACGCTGCCGTCCGGGTTCTTGCTGATGATCAACTCTTCCAGCGAGCTGAGCACCATATCGACATCTTCCAGCCGTGGCGAATCTGCTGGTGCGTTAACCGCGATCACATGACTGCCGGAAGCCAGACCGGAGAGGATCCCCGCGGCGGCATCTTCCACCACCACGCACTCTTCCGGTTCTAGGTCGAGCAGCTGGGCGCCAAGCAGATAGGCATCCGGCTCCGGCTTGCCACGTTCAACGCACTCGGCGGTGACAAATGCCGCCGGAGCCGGTAAACCTGCCGCCGCATGGCGTGCGCTGGCAACCGGTAGCGAACCCGAAGTGACGATCGCCCAAGAGATCTCCAGCTCGTCCAGCTGGCTTAACAGCTCAACGGCACTGGGCAGGGCAACAACGCTGTCAATATCTTCAGCTTCCAGCTTTTCCAACGCAATAAATTCCTGCTGAATCTCCTTCGCTGAAGCTCCGCTCATAAAGTGGCGCAGTGAGGTAATTGCCTGCTTACCGTGGATGAAGCCCAGCACTTCTTCAGGAGCGATCCCGTGGCGCTTACCCCAGTTTTTCCAGGCACGTTCAACCACCGCGAGGGAGTCAACTAACGTGCCATCCAGATCAAACAGAAAACCTTTACACTTCACCGCATCTTCCTTCTCAGGCGTTGATAACTTGCGCGATCTTGTTCGCACTCAGATAATATTGCCGGGGATAATTGTGCCACAGCTCGAGCATGCGTTGGTATTTTCCCCACATCGGTACCTGCGTATTAAACGCGTGGCTGCCCGCATCAAAGTGGGTGTGGCGCCCTTCAACCTCCACCAGAAAGCGCACATAGCCAAGATATCGCACTTCAGAAGCGGCATCAAAGCCAAGGAATACTAGACGGCACTGCTCGACACCCTGCGGTTCTTTCAAATTAGTCCAGGAGATATACAGGGCGTGATACATCTCCACCATCGCGATCAACGTGCGACACTCCGCTTCCGGTAGCTGGCTAAAATAGTTATCCAGCTCGCGCATCTGCAGGCCAAAGCCGCGTTCGATAATGGTCTGATGGCACCGATAACGCACGGCGTTATCCGGGTCGGGCATAGCCATCATCTGGTACTGATTGGCAAAAATTAAACGCTGGTCATGGGTCATGTCCATTTGGGGCTCCTCCGCCACGGGGAAATATTAAATAGTTTTGTTTCTGTTTCCCTCTTGCACTCTAAATATAGCATTCAAGTGGCAGGAGGATCTCACAGCGCGGCGAGAGGTCTATTTGACGCAGCGCAGGTTTCCGGTAAGATCGTCTCGAAACCTCGCAGACGCGATTAAAGGTCGTCGAGGAAGGTTTTATCCAGCTGCTTGAAGGCGCGCTTCAGCACATCAGCCAGTGACTGATAGGTGGGCTTTCCTTCCACCGGAGCAATGGCCTGATCCGCGGCCTGCAACTTTTCACGCACGTCGTGGAACCAACCTAATAAAGAAGGCGGTAATGGCGTTACCGAGCGCTTACCCAGCCACCACAGACCCTGCATCGGCAAGCTGCAGGCGAATAGCGCGCTGGCGACGGTCAGACCCAGTTGCCCGCCAAGGGCAATCTGCCAAGTGAGGCTGAAAACAGCCACGGGCGGCATAATGCGTATCGCAAATCGTGTTGCATGCGTGACGCGATTTTCTGGAAACATAGGCGCAAGGCGTTTATCGACAGGCCATGTCTTCATGTAGTGCTGACCATGCTGGAACAGCTTAAACCAACCGACACTGCCGGATTCATTAGCCATGGCTAACCTCAACTTCAGAAATAAATATTAAAAAAATTACAACTCACCAACTTTACCCAACATCATTCAAAATATTTTGTCTTTAAGGGTGATACTGGTTATCCTGTGCGCATTTTAGGCCTTGGACAGCGAGAAATCCTGCTCAAATTGGGTCAGACCATGTAAAAGCGCATAAAATTAAAAATATCGTAAAGTTTCCATTTTTTGCTTTCGGACAAAACTTTCCGGCAGCATGATATTCATCATTAATGTACCAGCTTTCATGCTCTACGCTGATAGTCTGTTTGACTTTTATTTCGCCATTTTTAATAAATAGGACCTTCCATGTCGAGTAAGTTAGTACTGGTTCTGAACTGCGGTAGTTCTTCCCTGAAGTTTGCCATTATCGACCCAGCAAACGGCAACGAATACATATCAGGTTTAGCTGAATGTTTCCACCTGCCGGAAGCCCACATTAAGTGGAAATTGGAAGGCGCTAAACAAGAAGCGGCTCTGGGTGCAGGCGCAGCGCACAGCGAAGCACTGAGCTTCATGGTTAAAACTATTCTGGCACAAAAACCAGAACTGTCGGCACAAATCGTTGCTATCGGTCATCGCATCGTTCACGGTGGCGAGAAGTTAACGCAGTCCGTAGTGATTGACGAATCCGTCATCCAGGGTATCAAAGACGCTTCTTCTTTTGCACCGCTGCACAACCCGACGCATCTGATCGGCATTGACGAAGCGCTGAAAAACTTCCCGCACCTGTCAGATAAAAATGTAGCTGTTTTCGACACCGCATTCCATCAGACAATGCCGGAAGAGTCTTATCTCTACGCCCTGCCGTACAAACTATACAAAGAGCACGGCGTACGTCGCCATGGCGCACACGGCACCAGCCACTTCTACGTGACGCAGGAAGCAGCCAAAGTGCTGAACAAGCCGGTGTCCGAGCTGAACATTATCACCTGTCACCTAGGTAACGGCGGTTCCGTATCCGCTATCCGTAACGGCGAG
>NZ_MAYS01000451.1 GCF_001756855.1 Candidatus Erwinia dacicola
TCACGGTAGCCGTTACGGTAGGTCTCCCGCTCGTCACTGCGCTCATGAGGCTCTGCGTTGATGCGCTGAGTGACATCGGCCTCCATGATGCGGTTGAGCATAAATTCGGTGAGTTCACGCAGAAAGTCCTCGCCGCCGAGTTGCATCAGGGTGTTGCTGAATGTCATGCTGTTGTCGGCCATCGGTTGACTCCTTCTGAGATAATTGTCTAATTAACCATTACCTTACCGGATAAGCCAATGGCTCTCACCATCCTTCCAAATTTACACCACGTCCTAAGACTCTACCTGATTGCCGAGCAGCTGGATACGGGGACGCTGGTGGAAGTGTCGATACCGCTGCCTGCGTTCAAGCGCGCGCTGTACCGCATTCACTACCGCCTGTCGCTAATAATCCACTGCCGATCATGAAGCTAACTTATAACGTGGAGTTATCGCTATACCAAGATATTCATGTTGCTATAATCGCGCCTCATTTTTTGCAAGGCGCAGCGTTAAAACATGGATCATGACACAAAAATAACACAACCGCCTAGGTTAAGGCGTGAGCTTAAAGCTCGTCATTTAACGATGATCGCCATTGGCGGTTCAATTGGTACCGGCCTGTTTGTCGCCTCTGGCGCGACCATTTCGCAGGCTGGCCCGGGCGGGGCGCTACTCTCTTACTCGCTGATCGGCCTGATGGTTTACTTCCTGATGACCAGCCTCGGTGAGCTGGCGGCGTTTATGCCGGTTTCAGGCTCCTTCTCTACCTACGGCGCAAAATACGTCGAAGAGGGCTTCGGCTTTGCGCTGGGCTGGAACTACTGGTACAACTGGGCGGTGACCATCGCCGTTGACCTAGTCGCCTCACAGCTGGTGATGACTTGGTGGTTCCCAGATACCCCAAGCTGGATCTGGAGCGCACTTTTCCTCTGCCTGATCTTCCTGCTTAACTACATCTCGGTGAAAGGCTTCGGCGAAGCGGAATACTGGTTCTCGCTGATCAAGGTTGCCACCGTGATCATGTTTATTATTGTCGGTGTGGCGATGATCGTCGGCATTCTGCGCGGCGGTGAGAGCGCGGGCTGGCACAACTGGCAGATTGGCGATGCGCCGTTCTCCGGCGGGTTTGCCGCAATAATCGGCGTGGCGATGATTGTCGGCTTCTCTTTCCAGGGTACCGAGCTTATCGGCATCGCCGCCGGGGAATCGGAAGACCCGTCGAAGAACATTCCGCGCGCGGTGCGCCAGGTGTTCTGGCGTATCCTGCTATTCTACGTGTTAGCAATTCTGGTGATCAGCCTTATTATTCCGTACACCGATCCGAGCCTGCTGCGTAACGATGTGAAAGATATCAGCGTCAGCCCATTCACCCTGGTGTTCCAGAACGCAGGCCTGCTGTCCGCCGCGGCGGTGATGAATGCGGTGATCCTGACGGCGGTACTGTCGGCAGGTAACTCCGGGATGTACGCCTCAACGCGTATGCTGTACACCCTAGCGTCTGAAGGCAAAGCGCCGTGCATTTTCGCCAAACTGTCGAAAGGCGGCGTGCCACGTAACGCACTTTATGCCACCACCGTGGTCGCGGGCCTGTGCTTCCTGACCTCAATGTTTGATAATCAGACCGTCTACCTGTGGCTGCTGAATACCTCGGGCATGACCGGCTTTATCGCTTGGCTCGGTATTACTGTCAGCCACTACCGCTTCCGTCGCGGTTATGTGGCGCAGGGGCTCAATCGGGCCGATCTGCCTTACCGCTCCGGCTTCTTCCCGCTGGGGCCGATCTTCGCCTTTGTGCTGTGCCTGATTATTACCCTCGGCCAGAACTACCAAGCATTCCTGTCCGATACCATCGACTGGGGCGGCGTGGCGGCAACCTACATCGGTATCCCGCTGTTCCTGATTATCTGGTTCGGCTTTAGGCTGACGCGCAAAACTCGTTTCGTGAAGTACAGCGAGATGGAATTCCCGAAATTCGAGAAATAGATCGGGCGGAAATTTGATCTTGACCCGCCATCTCCGGACACCTTTTGTAGCTTAAGTTAATGATGCCCGCTGCCGCCGGTATTTCCTCGGGGAGTTATAACCCCGCGCGCTGTGCGGGTGGTTTTTATTGTAATGCGGTAAGCGTCACATCCAGATAGTATTGACGCTTATGCAGATGTGAGATCGGTTTTCCACGGCAGCAGATCGCGCAGCCGGTTTACACACATTCAGGCTTTCATCAGGAAAGAGCTTTCCATCCACACCTC
>NZ_MAYS01000452.1 GCF_001756855.1 Candidatus Erwinia dacicola
TTAGTTGACCACTACAAACCGAAACAGTCTGCTACTTCCGTGATGCAGACAGTACGTTCCTTTTTTCGCCGGTTATCAAAGGAATATGGTTTTCATGTAAGTCCACATCGCTTCAGGCATATACTGGCGACAACATTGATGAAACACCCTGAGCGCAATATGCAACTGACCAGACAGATGCTGGGTCATCGCAGCCTGTCTTCCACAATGGAGTATATCGGACTGGATACGCACAGTACGGTCAGAATACTGGAAAATGAATTGTCAGACTTTCTGACGATGGGGATGGGCGGAGAACATGCGCGGTTGACACTGAAAAACTCATGATGTGAATTATCCTTCCCTGAACTGATAAGGGGGCAGTGCCCGGACGGGGATTAAGCGGGGGGCAGAAGCGGTGCGGCACAGGAACCGCGCGCAGGAATTGTGAGATAAATTAGAAAAAATAAAAACAACCTTACGCGAAGTTGACTATTAAATCAACTTCGCGTAAAAATGATCAGTTATCGAGAAGAGCGTTTGGTATCAACAAACGCTCTTACTTGAGAAACCAATATCAGCCACGCGGAAAGTAAATAAGGCGTGATTAAAACTGAGTAATCAAGTTTTTAATCGAGCGATGGAGATCTCAATTCCAGCGACCGTGCTAGGAAACTGTGAACCACTTCAAAAAAATGAAGTGGTGCCCGAACCCGGAATCGAACCAGGGACACGGGGATCTTCAATCCCCTGCTCTACCTACTGAGCTATTCGGGCAACAGGTCGTATTAGACCGTAAAGGCCGTTCGGCGTCAACGGCTTTGTCATAGAAAAGACCTAAAAGCCCGCCAACTGCCCGCTTTTTACCCGCATGGATTAAAAGCCGTTCAGCTCAGCGCACCGTTCTTGCGGCACAGGGCAAAGTTGAGCACATCTGCCGCTAGACAGCGCACAGCCTCGACATCTTCGGCTTGGCGCTTAACCAGCAGGCGTGACAGACAACTGTAGTGGTCAACTAATACTGGCCACAGCATTAGGCTGTAAGTAGTACAGCCGCTCAGATTCGTTGGGCGTCAGAC
>NZ_MAYS01000453.1 GCF_001756855.1 Candidatus Erwinia dacicola
TACAGATAAGCCCAGCGTCCGTTGACCTTCACGTAGGTTTCATCGAGATGCCATGAGCCAAAACCGGAAGGTTGACGCCAGTACCAGCGCCGCCGCTTTTCCATCTCAGGTGCAGAACGCTGAACCCATCGATAAATCGTGGTGTGATCGACATTTACCCCTCGCTCAGCCAGCATCTCCTGCAGCTCACGATAACTGATGCCATATTTGCAGTACCAGCGGACGGCCCACAGGATAATATGACGCTCAAAATGTCGACCTTTAAATGGGTTCATGTGCTGCTCCTTCAACTAAACAGTGGCATCAGTTTACCATCGCCAGATCTTTGCAACAGTGCCCGATTTATTCAATAAAGCCAAAACTGCCATATTTATCACACCGATCGGCTTCTGAATGACTGAAATTTAATGAGTAATATAACAGGGGACGGCGAAGAATGGATACCGTCGGTAGCCTCTGCTGAAGAGATCAAAAATTCCAGTCTTCGTCTTCGGTATCTACCGCTTTCCCCATCACATAGGAGGAGCCGGAGCCGGAGAAGAAGTCGTGGTTTTCATCGGCGTTTGGCGACAGCGCGGAGAGGATCGCCGGGTTAACATCGGTCATCTCAGATGGGAACAGAGCCTCGTAGCCGAGGTTCATCAGCGCTTTGTTGGCATTGTAGTGCAGGAACTTTTTCACCTCTTCTTGCCAGCCGACGCCTGCATAAAGCACATCGGTATATTCCACTTCGTTTTCATACAGGGCCAGCAGCAGTTCAACGGCGAACTGTTGCAGCTCCTCTTTACGCTGCGGCGTCTTTTTTTCCAAGGCTTTCTGGTACTTGTAGCCGATGTAATAACCGTGAACCGCCTCATCTTTGATAATCAGACGGATCAAATCGGCGGTGTTGGTAAGCTTCCCGCGGCTCGACCAGTACATCGGCAGATAGAAGCCGGAGTAGAATAGGAACGATTCGAGGAACACGCTGGCAATCTTCTTCTTCAGCGGGTCGTTCTCGTAGTAGTGCTGCAGAATGATTTCGGCCTTGCGCTGCAGCGGAGCGTTCTCTTCGCTCCAGACGTAGGCAGCATCGACATCGCTGGTATGGCACAGCGTGGAGAAGATCGAACTGTACGAACGTGCATGCACCGCTTCCATAAAGCTGATGTTCGACATCACGGCTTCTTCATGCGGCGTCAGCGCATCGGCTATCAGCGCCGGAGCGCCGAGGGTGTTCTGGATGGTATCGAGCAGCGTCAGGCCGGTGAACACACGGATGGTCAGCTGCTGCTCATCGGCATTTAGGGAGTTCCACGCCGGAATATCGTTGGACAGCGGGACTTTTTCCGGTAGCCAGAAGTTGCTGGTCAGGCGGTTCCACACTTCCAGATCTTTCTCGTCTTCGATGTTGTTCCAGTTGATAGCGTGAACTTTTTTAAATTTCATGTTGTTGTTCCTAGGCGGATCTTCTCCGTCGTAGGGGCATGCCCCGCCCGTTGCGATATACATTTCGCGGGTGAGGCATGCCTGACCCCTACGAGATATGCGTTATTTTCTGGATGTTTTACAGCGAGCAGGAGACGCAGCCTTCTACTTCGGTCCCCAGCAGGGCTATCTGGCGCAGGCGGATGTAATACAGCGTCTTTATCCCTTTCTTCCAAGCGTAAATCTGCGCCTTATTGATATCGCGCGTGGTGGCGGTATCGCGGAAGAACAGCGTCAGCGACAGCCCCTGATCGACATGGCGCGTCGCCTCCGCGTAGGTATCGATAATCGCTTCTGGGCCAATGTCATAGGCATCGCGGTAAAACTGCTGATTATCGTTATTCATAAACGGGGCAGGGTAGTACACCCGCCCGGTCTTGCCCTCTTTGCGGATCTCAATGCGCGACACAATCGGGTGAATACTCGACGTGGCGTGGTTGATATACGAGATCGAACCGGTCGGCGGGATTGCCTGTAAATTTTGGTTGTACAGGCCGTACTGCATCACCGACTCTTTTAGCTCGCGCCACTGCTGCTGCGTCGGGATGGCAATCCCGGCTTCGGCAAATAGTTCGGCTACCTGCGAGGTGCGCGGCTGCCAGCTCTGCTCAACATACTGATTAAAGTATTCACCGCTGGCATAGCGCGAATCGCTGAAGCCGCTGAAGGTGCTTTCCCGCTCGCGCGCCAGCAGGTTTGAGGTACGCAGCGCGTGATAGGTGATGGTGTAGAAGTAGATATTGGTGAAATCCAGCCCGGCTTCGGAACCGTAGTGGATACATTCGCGCGCAAGATAACCGTGCAGGTTCATCTGCCCGAGGCCAATGGCGTGCGACTGGGCATTTCCTTGTTCAATCGAGGGCACCGAATGGATATGGCTCTGATCGGAAACCGCGGTCAGGCCACGTACGGCAATCTCAACCGTGCGGGCGAAGTCCGGTGAATCCATGGTGTGCGCGATATTCAGCGAACCCAGATTACAGGAGATATCCTTGCCGATGCGGCGATAGCTGAGGTCATCATTGTATTCGGTGGGGGTGTTGACCTGCAAAATTTCCGAACACAGGTTGCTCATGTTAATACGCCCATGGATCGGGTTAGCGCGGTTCACCGTGTCTTCAAACATGATGTACGGGTAGCCGGACTCAAACTGGATCTCGGCCAGCGTCTGGAAGAATTCGCGTGGGTTAATAAAGGTGCGGCGAATGCGCTCGTCAGCCAGCATCTCTTCATACTTGTCGCTGATGCTGATATCGGCAAACGGCAGGCCGTAAATTCGCTCAACGTCATACGGTGAAAACAGCGCCATTGGCTGGTTATCTTTCGCCAGTTTGAAGGTTACATCCGGGACCACCACGCCAAGTGACAGTGTTTTGATGCGGATTTTCTCGTCGGCATTTTCGCGCTTGGTATCGAGGAAGCGCAGGATATCCGGGTGGTGCGCATTCAGATACACCGCGCCAGCACCCTGACGTGCGCCAAGCTGGTTGGCGTAAGAGAACGCATCCTCCAGCATTTTCATCACCGGGATCACGCCGGACGACTGGTTCTCGATGCGCTTAATCGGCGCGCCGGATTCACGCAGGTTAGAGAGCAGGAACGCCACGCCGCCGCCGCGTTTGGAGAGCTGCAGGGCTGAGTTCACCGCGCGGCCAATCGACTCCATATTGTCTTCAATGCGCAGCAGGAAGCAAGAGACCAGCTCGCCGCGCTGCTGCTTACCGCAGTTGAGGAAGGTTGGCGTCGCTGGCTGGAAACGACCGGCTAGGATCTCATCGGTCAGCGCGTGCGCCAGCGCTTGGTCGCCCTGCGCCAGAGTCAGCGCTACCATGCAGACGCGCTCAGTGAAGCCTTCCAGATAGCGCTTGCCGTCGAAGGTTTTCAGCGTATAGCCGGTGTGAAACTTCCACGCGCCGAGGAAGGTCTGGAAACGGAACCGGCGCTTATAAGCCTGCTGGAACAGCGAACAGACAAACTCAAACGGATAGGCATTCAGCACGTCGGCTTCGTAATAGCCCTCGGAAACCAGATACTGCAGGCGTTCAGCAATGGAATCGAACTGTACGCTGTTGGGGATCACGTGCTGGATAAAATACTGGCGTGTGGCCTCGCGATCTTTCTCGAACTGAATATGGCCTTCGGCATCGTACAGATTAAGCATCGCGTTGAGCGCGTGATAATCGGCAGTGGCTGGCTGGGCCTCTATGAGTTTGCCGTCTGTCGCTGCCAAAATTGGGTTACTCCGTGGTAAACGTTAGCGATGTCGTCAGTGGTGCCCATCAACTCAAAGCGATAGAGGTAAGGCACCTGACATTTACGCGAAATAATGTCGCCAGCTAGGCAAAAAGCCTCGCCAAAATTGCGGTTGCCAGCGGCGATAACGCCGCAGATCAGCTGACGATTGTTGCTGTCATTCAGAAACTGAATTACCTGTTTAGGGACCGCGCCCTGAGCGGTGCCGCCGCCGTAGCTCGGCACTATCAGGATGTAGGGTTCATCGACCCGCAGGCGCTGTGCGCTATCCAGTGGGATGCGCCGGGCTGGCAGGTCTAAACGGGTAATAAAACGATGGGTGTTTTCTGACAAGCTGGAAAAGTAGACCAGCGTTGTCATGAGCTTATCCCTGCGCCTGTGCCAGCTGGCTCAGGGCGTGGATTTTGTCCGGGCGAAAGCCGCTCCAGTGGTCTTGCTCTGCCATCACCACCGGCACCTGACGGTAGCCCAGCGATTTCAGTGCGTCCACGTGGGTCGGCTCGTGGTCCAGATTAATCAGCTGATAATCAATCCCTTTCTTGTCCATCGCGTTTTTTGTGGCATTGCACTGGACACAGTTATCTTTAGTGTAAATAATAATGCGCATTATTCGTATTTACCTTGATGGCTGTTTGACTGGCTTAACAGGCGCTTTCTGGTAAAATTACTAGCGCCGCCGCTACCACACCACATCGCATGGTCTTGATGGAGTAAATACTAGATATAGCGATGATGAAAATCAACCACACAACATATAGTATTTTTGCATTTAGTAATCCATCTCGCACCTAGCCCTTGTGCCGCAAGGTTTGCACCAGATAAAAATTTTTGGTCGTGACGCAGACCTAGTGGTAATGGTTAATTGTCAGAGACCATCCGATGATCTTATCGGTAATGCCTCTGAATGGTTGGATTTTGTGATATTCTGCCATTATTTGAGGTGTTGTTATGGCTACCGTAACTGTCCATTCTCCCCGCTGTGATTCCGATGTAGTTTACCGGCATGGACTCAGCCCGACTAAGCGTGAGCGATT
>NZ_MAYS01000454.1 GCF_001756855.1 Candidatus Erwinia dacicola
TGCTGGGGCGAGTCAGCAGAGCCAGCCAGTCGGTTGTCTGTGCCGCGTTGCAACAGGTGTTCGTGCAGACGGAGGAACAAAACGCCCATGCCACCTGGCGCGAGGTCGCAGCCCAGCTGGAAAAGAACTTCCCGGCAGTCACAGAGATGATGGACGAAGCGGAGGCGGAGGGGCTGGCGTACTTCGGGTTCCCGGGAGCGCACCGGGTGAAAATCCACTCCACGAACACGCTGGAGCGCCTGAATAAAGAGGTGAAGCGGCGTTCCCACGTGGTGGGTATCTTCCCAACGAAGAGAGCATAACCCGGCTTCTGGGGGCGGTGCTGACGGAGCAGAACGAAGAATGGCTGTTGCAGAACCGCTACCTGCCGCAGCACAGCATGGCGGAGATAGAGCAGACCGCTGAAAACGATGTGATCGAGGCGCTGCCACTCAGCGCTTAACAGACATATTACCGGACCGGAAGGCTGGATCTGAATTTACACCACCTTGACGGACTCGACCGGTAAATGTCGGAAAAAAGCTAAAAAGACACAAGGTGATGACATTTATCAGCAGTTATTGGTCAGCGCGGCTAAACAATTTCCTCTAGTAAGCAGCATGCTGCACCGGACCAGTGCCGCGGGTTAATCATTTGTGGTGCAACTACCACGCGAAATGGCAGTGAGCGTGAGGCAGGGAGAGTCAAACGCGCCGGGCTGACGCAATATGCGGTGCATAACTTGCCCAATGGCAGGCAGAATCCGCCTTGGCGGGGGTGAAAATAAAGCAAAAAATATTTGGTGAGGCGATCGCAGCGTGGGGACGATTTATACACATCAGATGCCTCAAGCACTGAAGACAGTTATCCACTATTCCTGTGGATAACCTTGTGTATTAGAGTGTAAAAACCTGCGCAAGGCGAGAGCGGACGTGGCTTGCGCTCGGGTTGATGCGAAACTCAGCTTATTCATATAGAAGATAAAAATCAATTAGTTAATTAAAGTCAAGCCACTGAAATATTCTTGATAGGCACTTGGTCAGATTTGTCAGCAGGCTATTGACAAATATTAAAAACGTAAAGCATTTGGGGATAACCTTGGCGCGAATTTTGCGCATTCATTTGCGCAACGGGCGGCAAAAATGCACAGCTGCTATTTTCTGAAGCATCATGCAAACACCTGTGATTTTATCCAGTCTTTTTTGCTAGCAAAATCTTCAGGGCAGAGTAGAATTAGAGTCCGGTTTGCGCACTTCATCTTTTAGGTAGCCCTTCAATGAGCAAAGTCTTTAAACTCAACTCCGATTTCAAACCTTCTGGCGATCAGCCCGAGGCGATTCGACGCCTTGAAGAGGGGCTGGAAGATGGTCTTGCCCATCAGACGCTGTTGGGCGTGACTGGATCCGGTAAAACCTTTACCGTCGCCAACGTGATTGCCGACTTGAATCGCCCGACCATGGTGCTGGCCCCTAACAAGACGCTGGCGGCGCAGCTGTACGGCGAGATGAAAGAGTTTTTCCCTGATAATGCCGTGGAATACTTTGTCTCGTATTACGACTACTACCAGCCGGAAGCCTATGTGCCCAGCTCCGACACCTTTATTGAGAAAGATGCCTCCGTTAACGAACATATCGAGCAAATGCGTCTTTCCGCCACGAAAGCCCTGCTGGAGCGGCGCGATGTTATTGTGGTCTCCTCCGTTTCTGCGATTTACGGCCTTGGCGACCCCGACCTCTATCTCAAAATGATGCTGCACCTGACGCGCGGTATGGTGATTGACCAGCGCGCCATCCTGCGCCGCTTGGCGGAGCTGCAGTACACGCGCAACGACCAAGCGTTCCAGCGCGGAACGTTCCGCGTGCGCGGGGAGGTGATAGACATCTTCCCGGCAGAGTTGGACGACTGCGCGCTGCGCGTCGAGCTGTTTGATGAAGAGGTTGAGCGGCTCTCCATTTTCGACCCGCTGACCGGGCAGATTGAGTCGGTGATTCCGCGTTATACCATCTACCCGAAAACGCACTACGTCACGCCGCGTGAGCGTATTGTGCAGGCGATGGAAGATATTAAGGTTGAGCTGGCGGAGCGCAAAAAGGTGCTGCTAGAAAACAACAAGCTGCTGGAAGAGCAGCGCATCAGCCAACGCACCCAGTTTGACCTCGAAATGATGAACGAGCTGGGTTACTGCTCCGGTATCGAGAACTACTCTCGCTACCTCTCCGGGCGCGGTCTTGGCGAAGCACCGCCCACGCTGTTTGACTATCTGCCTGCCGATGGACTGCTGGTGATTGACGAATCTCACGTCACCATTCCGCAGATTGGAGGGATGTACAAAGGCGACCGCTCGCGCAAAGAGACGCTGGTCGAGTATGGCTTTCGCCTGCCGTCAGCGCTGGACAACCGCCCGATGAAATTTGAAGAGTTTGAGGCGCTGGTGCCGCAGACGATTTACGTCTCCGCCACGCCGGGCAATTATGAGCTGGAGAAATCCGGCGGCGATTTAATTGATCAGGTGGTGCGCCCAACCGGTCTGCTCGACCCGATTGTCGAAGTGCGTCCGATGGGCACCCAAGTGGATGACCTGCTGTCGGAGATCCGCAAGCGAGTGCAGATTAACGAGCGCGTGCTGGTCACGGTGCTGACCAAACGTATGGCGGAAGATTTAACCGAATACCTGACGGAGCATGGCGAGCGCGTGCGTTATCTGCATTCGGATATTGATACCGTTGAGCGTATCGAGATTATCCGCGATTTGCGCCTCGGTAGATTTGACGTGCTGGTGGGGATTAACCTGCTGCGAGAAGGGCTGGATATGCCGGAAGTGTCGCTGGTGGCGATCCTCGACGCTGATAAAGAGGGATTCCTGCGCTCCGAACGCTCGCTGATTCAGACCATTGGACGTGCCGCACGTAACCTTAACGGTAAAGCAATTCTCTACGGCGATAAGATTACCCCGTCGATGGAGCGCGCCATCGGTGAAACCGAGCGTCGCCGCGAGAAGCAGGAGCAGTACAACAGCGAAAACGGCATTGTGCCGCAGGGGCTGAACAAGAAAATTGCCGATATTCTCGAGCTGGGGCAGGGGCTGGCGAATAGCAAGGCTAAGCCGCGCAACATGAAAGGTAAGAGCTTGGTGGAAGATGATGCGACCTATATCGATCTGTCGCCAGCCGGGTTGCAGAAGCGCATTCACCAGCTGGAAGCGCAGATGCAGCAGCACGCACAGAATCTGGAGTTTGAAGAGGCCGCCCATGTCCGCAACCAGCTGCACCAAGTGCGCGAGCTGTTTATCGCTGCATCGTAACAGGCTGCGCCGGTTTTCGTAGGGGTCAGGCATGCCTCATCCCTGCGCGATAACACGCCATTTTCGTTTTGACAGGGCTACACCATCGCCTGCACCGCGTGCTCCAGCGCTAGGCGCAGCAGCTGAAGGTCGTGCGGATAGGGAATATCCCCTGCCTCCAGCGGCTCCTAAATTACCATACGGTCGCTCAGATGGCTGCTGTCAACTTTCGGTCTCAATACTAGAGCATCAATCACCCGTTTACCAATCGCCTTCTCCATTATCGCCAGCTTACCCACCACCGTCAGCTGCGCCGCTGTCGGGCTGAGCTTTTTGCCAAGATTACCGATAAAGACCATCATCGCCGGGGTACGGCGCAGCGCTTTGGCGATTTCCGGCAGCAGCAGCACCGGCATCAGACTGGTATAGAAACTGCCGGGCTAATCAGGATCAGGTCGGCTTCGCCAATCGCTTCCACCGCTTCACGCTTGGCTCTGACGGCAGGGGAGAGCATCAGCTCCTGTGGCGGCTGGGTCTCGCCGTAAACTAGGCTGTGTCCCTTA
>NZ_MAYS01000455.1 GCF_001756855.1 Candidatus Erwinia dacicola
TAAGGGCGCTACGTTCAATGGAATGAATCCTACCATCAAGACAGTTGCTCACGCGCCAGCATCGACAGCTTGTGGGCTTTCTGAGCTGCAATGCCTTTCATTGAGAAGTATTTCGCTACCAGCGGCAGTGAATAGCCGCTGTCATCATAGAAGGTGTATTGTATAGACTGGCATAGAGTTGCTGGCTAATGCATTCAACCAGGCTGACGGTTTCACCAAGTACCAGTTCGAGCTCAGATCGCAGTTGTTCCATCCGCCCTCCTTTCAAGCAGGCACGCTTATAATGGCGCTGAAAGTGGTGATTTGCTCAGCATGGAATCAAATTTGCAGGCAGTAGATCGGGGCGGCGAATGCCGCCCCGATAAAACTCAACGCATGACCGCGCGGACACGCAGCAGATCTTCCAGAGTATCAACCCCCACGCTGGGAATGGCTTTCGCCACGTCAACGTGAATCTTCTCGCCGTACCATAGCACGCGCAGCTGCTCCAGCAGTTCTATCTGTTCTAGCGGGCTGGCTTTCCAACATACATAGCGGCGGATAAAACCGGCACGATAGCCGTAAATCCCGATATGACACAGGAAGTGGTCGCCGATGGTATCGCGTGAGGCTGAAAAACGCTCGCGATCCCATGGGATGGTGGCACGTGAGAAATAGAGCGCATAGCCGTTAGCATCGCGCACCACTTTCACCGCATTTGGGTTGAAAGCCTCTTCCGCAGAGTCGATCGGCATCGCCAGCGTCGCCATACTGGCACTGCTTTTAGCCAGATTTTCTGCTACCTGACAGATGATCACTGGTGGGATCATCGGCTCATCGCCCTGCACGTTGACAATCACCGTGTCATCTGCGAACTGGTAGTGCTCAATCACTTCCGCCAGACGTTCGGTGCCTGACTGGTGATCTGGGCGGGTCATGCAGACCTCGCCCCCGGCTGCCGTGACAGCACGCGCCACGTCCTGATTATCGGTGGCAACGATCACACGTTCTGCACCGGACTCCAGTGCGCGTTCCATGACGTGGACGACCATTGGTTTGCCGTGAATATCCACCAGCGGTTTACCCAGCAGGCGGGTAGAGGCAAAACGCGCCGGAATAATCGCCACAAAACTCATGGATGGCTCTCTTCTAGGGGCAGCGTACGTGCTTCAACTTCCAGCAGTACAGGAATACCATCACGTACCGGATAGGCCAGCCCGTCTGGTTTGCACACAAGCTCCTGCTGATTTTTGTTGTAATACAGTTTGCCATGACATACCGGGCAGGCAACAATTTCAAGTAAACGATGATCCATGGTTCCTCCGCAATGAACCCTATTCTGCAATCTCTAAGAATACCATAGCTGCACTAAGGCAGTTACCGGCCGTCCACGAAAAAAAACGGTCGAATCCGTCAAGGTGGTG
>NZ_MAYS01000456.1 GCF_001756855.1 Candidatus Erwinia dacicola
ACAAATGACCATAACTCGTTCACTAAATGAGTATTCGGGTTATACTCCAGCGACTTTTCTTTTATTTAAACTAGGGATAACGCTCTTCGCCAGAGGATGCTGAAACGCACCATGACACGACACGCTTCCCCGATTTTGACCACGCTTTTAGATACTGATGCCTATAAACTCCACATGCAGCAGGCTGTGTTTCATCGCTATTACGATGTCACCGCCGCCGCCGAGTTTCGTTGCCGTGGTGACGACATGCTCGGCATCTATGCTGATGAGATCAGTGAGCAAATAGCGGCGATGGCTTCGCTGGCACTGAGCGATGACGAGTTTGCGTATCTCTCCGGCCTGCCCTTCTTCAAGGCGGACTACCTGAACTGGCTGCGTAGCTTCCGCTACGATCCGCGTCAGGTCAGCGTGCGCAACCATCACGACAAGCTGGATATCCGTATCAGCGGGCCGTGGCGTGAAGTCATCATGTGGGAAGTGCCGCTGCTGGCGCTGATCAGTGAAGTGGTGCATCGTCACTGCTCCCCTCTGGTGACGCCACGAATGGCGGTCGACAAGCTGAAGAGCAAACTGGTGCAGTTTTCCGGACTGACAGCGGATCTTGATATGTCGCGCTTCCGTCTGATGGACTTCGGCACCCGCCGCCGCTTCTCTCACGATGTGCAGCTGACGATTGTCAGCACGCTCAAGCAGGATTTCCCGTGGCTGGTTGGATCGAGTAATTATGAAGTTGCGCGTCAGCTGGGTATTGCCCCGGTCGGCACTCAGGCGCACGAATGGTTCCAGGCACATCAGCAGATCAGCCCGGTACTGGCTAACAGCCAGCGCGTTGCGCTGCAGGCTTGGCTGGAGGAGTATCCGAACCAGTTGGGCATTGCGCTGACCGACTGCATCACCATGGATGCTTTCCTGCGCGACTTCGGTCGTGGGTTTGCCACCGCTTACCAGGGGCTGCGCCATGATTCTGGGGATCCGTTTGAATGGGGCGAGAAAGCGATTGCCCACTATCAGCAGCTGGAATTAGATCCGCAGAGCAAAACGCTGGTCTTCTCCGATAATCTCGACCTAGAAAAAGCGGTGGCGCTATATCGCCAGTTTGACCAGCGTATTAATGTCATTTTCGGCATCGGTACGCGCCTGACCAGCGATATCCCTCAGGTTAAGCCACTTAATATCGTCATTAAGCTGGTGGAATGTAACGGTAAGCCGGTCGCCAAACTTTCCGACAGCCCGGGTAAAACTATCTGTCAGGATAAAGCTTTTGTCCGCGCCCTGCGCAAAGCCTTCAATCTGCCGCTGGTCAAAAGGGGCCAGACTCGTGCTGGCCCCTGATAACGCCTTCCTGTTAATAAATCTCTCTAGCTTCCGGAAATTTTGATGTAGCCCCCTGAAACA
>NZ_MAYS01000457.1 GCF_001756855.1 Candidatus Erwinia dacicola
GTCAGGTGATCCGAAAAGAAACGATTCAGATTCCTAACTATGAACAAACACGCGATGGATATCGTCAACCACATCGCCCTGAAGGTGAACCACGAATGAAAAATGTCTCTCTGATAGGCAAGCCAAAATCCAGTCCGATCAAACAGGAAACCCTCAACACCAGAAAGCGGGAGTCCACGCAGCTGGTCGACCTGAATTTCAAGGTGTCACCTGAGTTTCATCGCTCTTTTAAAATCTACGCCACTTCCAACGACATGAGCATGAAGGATGTGCTGATGGCGGCATTTTCGGCGCTGAAAGAAAAAAGCATTTCAGGTCAGTAAAAAATATCGTGTTATTTCAGTGGGAATAATCCATTTCTGCCGAAAAAACATCACAGGCAATACCAACCCAAAGGCAATCAAAGAAAAGTGCTTAAAATCGCATACAGCGCGTTTTATGTGATTAAGGTGAAATATGCCCCGTTTTGAGAAAGGTACGCGATTCTACACGCTGACGCTGGAGCAGGATTTGCTGGGCGACTGGGTGGTTGTCACCGTGTACGGACGAACAGGCTCAACGTTGGGTCAGGTACGGATACATGCGTTTCCAGGCAAGGTGGAAGCACAACGGTATTTTGATGCAGAGTGCGTAAGACGTCTGAAGCGAGGTTATCTCTCAGCCAGTAGCTGAATTATGGCGTTGACATACCTCACCTGATGCTGCGCATCGGCCAGCGCATTATGCACCACGCCGTCAAATGGCATATCTCGTTTCGGATCATACCCCAGAATAGAGCGCCCAAGTTCGACTACAGTGCGCACGTCCCGCTCATGCCAGAATTTCCACGGCACCGGCACGCCCGTTGACTCAAAAGCATTGCGCAGTATCACACAGTCGAATCCCGCGCCGTTACCCCAAACCTGCGGCGTATCCCGTTCGTGTTGCTGATGCTCTTCCAGCCATGCGGAAAAATCAACCAGTGCACGGGTTAGTGAGACGGATTCTTCGTCGGCAGCAAATATTTGCCGAGCGCCTTCGGATTGCAGCAACCACCACTTCACCGTTCCTGCGTCCAGCTTGCCGTATTCAGCCGCGTCTTCCAGATCAACGATACGGTAGAAATTACTGGACATGACTCCGGTATCAGGTTCAAACAGTACCGCGCCGATAGCGACAATCGCCGCATGACAGTCCGTCCCCATCGTTTCCAGATCCAGCATGACGTGCATGTTTACCATTACCCCGTGTAGTGATAGCGACATGATGCAATCAGCAAACTGTCGTCAGTGACCCTATAGACTAACCGATGCTCTGAATCTATCCGTCTTGACCAGAAACCGCTCAGGTGATGCTTCAAAGGCTCCGGCTTACCAATTCCACTGAACGGCTCACGCTGAATATCTTTGATTAACGAATTCACACGTTTCAACATTGATTTGTCTGTTTGCTGCCAGTGAAGATAATCAGCCCATGACTGGTCAGAAAAAACCATCTTCACTCTGCCAGATCCCGTTCTGTTCCTTTGCCATTGTTGAGTTGCTCAATGGAGTCCATCAGGTGGCGTGCGTTAACTGGAGAGCGTAGCAGGTAGGCGGTTTCTTCGAGAGAGTCATACTCTTCCAGTGACATCAGCACACATGGCATTCCTTTCTGGCGTGTAATCAGAATTGGAGCACGATCATCAATCGTCTCGTTCATCACGCTGGCAAAATTCTGTCTTGCCTCGCTGTAATTCATCGTTTTCATATAGCCTCCTTTAATTGTACGTATTATTGTACATATTAACATTGGAGACTGCAAGTTGTCAGAATGGTAACTGCTGCTGACCACCGCCCTGCAAAACCTGCAATTTTCGTTGGTGATCGTTCTGATGTGTTGCCCAGTGCGCACGCCGGATCACCATTGCCTGTTCATTGTCCATGCAGCGGCGTGATCCTTCCTCACCGGCTTCTTTTCGTTTCTGGCAGATCGGGCAGTAATCTTTGGTTTCCATTCCACCTGCTCTTCCTGAGAAGAAAATATTGTTTTGCCATGTGGCACAGTCTCTGCAAAGTGGTGCATCACAGGTATGCATTTTCCGCAGCTTACGCATCAAACCATTTTTATCGGTATCTGCATCCCAGCCAAGCTGGCCATCACAGAGCAGTGTTGCAGGCATACCACAAAACGCGTATTCAGATTTTTTCATAACTCGATCATTAGGATACTGATTGAATGAGCTTATTTTAGCATCGTTCGGCTTCCTCTTCTCGGTTTTGGTGCTTATCGATTTGAGTTATCCACAGATGTTATCACCAGAGATACCTTTAAAACCTTATTTTTAAGTTATTTAAACTTCAAAAGACTTAGCGAATCCATATTTTTTAAAATACATATGGTTATTCATTTTAAGGTTATCAGTTACAAGGGGAAAGGTGAGCGTTGAACAGGTATGCGGTTATCAAATTTAGGGGCTGTCCTAGATAACTAAGATCATCTAGGATAGTGCCATGAGAAAAAGCAGACTCAGTCAGTACAAACAGGAACGGTTACTTGAACAGTTTATTGCAGGCTCCACAGCCCGTATTGCCGCAGAGCTGGTTGGTGTCCACAGGAACACTGCTGCATACTATTTTCACCGCCTCAGAGTGCTGATAGCCGAGCACGTAGATAGGCACTCCTGGTTTGATGGCGAGATTGAACTGGACGAAAGTTATTTTCGTGGTCGTCGTAAAGGTCAG
>NZ_MAYS01000458.1 GCF_001756855.1 Candidatus Erwinia dacicola
CATTCGCAGTCGGGCAGGACGTGTTGTTGCTCAGCAATCCACTGTTCGGTGGACTTCATGCTGCAGGCCTTTGACTTGCAGCTCTGGCAGAAGAAGCGGGAGTGGGTACAGTCAGGTAAAGCCAGGTAAAGCGCAGCAGTAGCGGCGCACACCCATAGCGCAGGTGCCGCAGGCGCGCATGCGCTCAACGGCGAGTGGGGTCCACTGGCTGACGCTGTCGCCATGTTTTTCGAGATAGCGGTTCCAGCCGTCATCGACGGTGAAAAGGAGTTTGGCGGGACGCGGGATATACATGGAGCTGAGTATAAAGCGGAGCTCCAGTCATGCAAAGCACCGGAACGGCGAAGCCGTGACGCTCGCCCTTAAGGGCGCTACGTTCGTCGCGATTAGCTATAACTGCGCCGCCCCGCCTGCTATTTACGATACCCTTATCAACGTCGGGGCATTGATAACCCTTTTCCCAATGGTTTATTTAACTATAATGATCCGACTGCCGTGGTGCTGAACAGTGACTTGCAGCGCCGACTACCATTAAATGGAGACGATGAATATGAGCTATACACTGCCATCCCTGCCTTACGCATACGATGCACTGGAACCATACTTTGACAAGCAGACTATGGAAATCCATCACACTAAACACCACCAAGCCTACGTGAATAACGCTAATGCAGCGCTGGAAGGCAACGAGTTCGCTAACCTGCTGGTTGAAGAGCTGATTGCCAAACTGGACCAGCTGCCAGCCGACAAAAAAGGCCCACTGCGTAACAACGCGGGTGGCCACGCTAACCACAGCTTCTTCTGGAAAGGTCTGAAAACCGGTACCACTCTAAGCGGCGATCTGAAGGCAGCCATCGAGAAAGATTTCGGTAGCGTTGACGGGTTCAAAGCGGAATTCGAAAAAGCGGCCACCACCCGTTTCGGTTCTGGCTGGGCATGGCTGGTTAAGAAAGGCGACAAGCTGGCGGTAGTTTCCACTGCTAACCAAGACAGCCCGCTGATGGGCGAAGCGATTTCTGGCGCATCCGGCACCCCAATTATCGGCTTGGATGTATGGGAACACGCCTACTACCTGAAGTACCAGAATAAACGCCCTGACTATATCAAGGCGTTCTGGGATGTGGTTAACTGGGATGTAGCTGCAGAGAACTTCAAAGCAGCTAAGTAATCAGGCATTCCTTGTAGGGGGGCGACCATTTTTTCTGGTCGCCCCGTTAAAAAAACCGGCGCTACGTTCGCCGGTTTTTTTTGTGCCCGCTTTTCACCCTCGAACATTTCTTGCAGTACTCCACCGTCAACGACTAAACCGCTCAGCAAAGTCAGGCAGCATAACTGCGCTGTTTCGTAAGCGTTAAACGAGCGCCATATTGAGGTCAGTTTGGATATCGGAAATTATTGTACTATAAGGGCTTCCCCGGCATGTCAAAGCCGGTATTTATGGTTTCTGTCTGCTCTTCAGTAAAAATAAAGGGGAAAGACTGCGGTACTATAAACGACCATGATGAATCGTCATCGATTCGGGCCCTGATGAAAGACGCGCGTGAGGTTCTTCTTCGTTAAGCGGATACGTATATCCTGTACAATAGCCAGATAGGCCTCACGGGGTCTAATCCTTTATCATCTGTCGCTACCGATGTAAAACTGGCCCACCTGCCGATGTAAATCTGACCCACCCAGGGTAAAAATGGCAGTTTTAAGGCACTGCCAATGATGACATTGGAGACCAGAGTAGAGATGAGTGTTTTACACCGTCAGGGCATGTCGATACGCGCCATCGCGCGCCAGCTTTCATGCTCTTGTGAGACCGTTCGCAGATATATCCGTAGCCCGCTGCCCGTAGCGGATATCCGCTACAAGCCTCGCGCACCCAGACCCTGCAAGCTTGACCCGTTCAAACCCTATATCCTTGAGCGCGTGGCCGCT
>NZ_MAYS01000459.1 GCF_001756855.1 Candidatus Erwinia dacicola
TTTTACGGCGCACCTGATAAGATCGCCCTTCTCAGCATCATTTAGCAGGCGCATAAGCTCAGGGCGTTGCAGGGACGCGCCAGACGCATTCTCAACGTACCATCCGGCTACCCGGTGGTTATGCTCAAGTGCAAAGGCTTTAAGCCGCTGCTGGGCGCGTGACGCATCCTGATCGTGTGCAGAAGCCCGGAGGTATCCAAATATGTACATGACCGCCTCTTATGTCATTAGGGTTATGTCACTATAACCTATGTCATTAGAGTTATGCCATTAAGGCGCGAGGGGAAGGATTCAGAGGGTGACAGAAGGGTATACTCATAAGACATAGCTGATAGTTGTATCTATCAGCTATTCGTGACTGTCACGATATTATTCTTTTGTAGCTTGGGAAATGAACCAATCGTTGACGTGTTTAGCTACTAGGGTTCCGTCCCAACCGACAAACTGTATCGTTTTGAACGGAGTTTCTTTGTATTCCCCTGGCTCTGGCCCCCTATACATGATCGTGCTATATGGCTCGTCTGGTTGCCATTGTATGTCTACAAGACTATAGGTGGCGCGTGAAAATTCTGAATCTGACTGTGCAACAACTGGGTAGTTACATGGTAATTCAGGTCCGGCGGCCATTCTGTAATCTGCTTCAGTCATATTGTCTATTTTCTCCTGAATCCGGCAGTTCCTGCAAAGGTGTTCGCCCCTTCGCATGTCTTCACCGCATAGCGGACAGTTATCTAAATCATCTAACCTCATGAAAAATCCCTCTCGTTAAGCGCTGGCGTTAATTTTCGTGTTTATGGCCAGAATGGATCTAAGAACCACTCAGCGATAACTCGTTTATTTTCTGTGCTTAAAATTCCGGCTGCACGTGTTATGTCAAAATCAACGTTTCGGTTAAACCACACAGACAAGAAGAACGTCATGAGAATTTTCTCTCCGCTACTCAGAGGGAGATCATCCGCTGATTTCACTTTCACCGCTCGTTCTTCAAAATCCCAATACCTTGCAAGGTCTGGATACTGATCAACCATTTGTTTGAAAAGAAACTGATCGTTAGTCATGTGAGATTCCCTATAGTTATGGTCATTCCGTCTTTGAGGCGTTCTGTCATAGCTTCCTCCTGTTGAAATTAACACTACCGTACAGCCATTGACATCCTCCCCGCCCT
>NZ_MAYS01000460.1 GCF_001756855.1 Candidatus Erwinia dacicola
AGTGCCTGTAGCTGCTGCGATGGACGTCAAAAGTCTGGCACAACGCAGCGACCGGATACCTCGCTCTCAGCCTGTCGACTACCGTGAACCGTTGAGTGCGTCCGACATTAAGAGCGCCGTAGCCTTTTTTAGGATTTCGTTCTCCATTTCAAGGCGTTGTATTTTCTTCCTCGCCTCACGCAGCTCGAGCTGTTCTGGCGTCAGAGGAAGCCCGGCGGGCGTTTTCCCCTGGCGCTCAAGTCGCAACCCAACGGGGGATAGCCGAATGGCTTACGTTAACTGCCTCTGCGGCCTTAGCGTAGGTATAGCCGTGGTCGACAACTAACTTCGCCGCTTCGAGCTAAATTCTGGCGTGAAATTTTTAGCCATTGGGTCACCTGTGGTGTTGGGAAGGTGAGAATATCACCTTCCGATCAGGTGGCCAGTATCAGTGTGCCACTACAGATGGCAGAAAATCTGCGTGGTGAAGAAGGAGCCGTCACTGACTAAAGATGAACTGCTTGCTCACTGCAAGAAGCATCTGACAAGATATGAAATTCTTAAAATTATTGAGTTCCATAACTAGCTGCCGAAGACCAACATCGGCAAAATACCGCATCGCGAACTGCGCGAGGAAACCATCAAGACGGCCCAGCCCATAGGTTGATCGCCAGTGGCTTTTCCTGCTAACGTACAATGCTGGGCTACTCAGCATTTTTATTGTTAACGCCAGCTGACTACAGGGCAATGGCCCCTGTGGCGAGAGAATACAAATTTGAATTACACCATGGTCACCACCAATGAGACGTTAGCCGAGGTCTGCCTGCGCGCCAGTCAGGTTCCGGCGCTGGCGTTGGATACTGAATTCGTCCGTACCCGTACCTATTACCCGCGTCTCGGTTTAATCCAGCTGTTCGACGGGGAGACTATTTCACTGATCGACCCGCTGCCGATCACCGACTGGATGCCGTTCCGCGATCTGCTGGTCGATGCACAGTGCATCAAATTTCTGCATGCCGGGAGTGAAGACCTCGAAGTGTTTCATCACGAGTTTGGCGTGCTGCCGCAGCCGATGATCGATACGCAGATCCTCGCTGCCTTCAGCAACCGCCCGCTGTCGTGCGGTTTCGCGACAATCGTTGAGTCCTTTACCGGCATCGCGCTGGATAAAAGCGAGTCACGTACTGACTGGATAGCCCGCCCGCTAACCGAAAAACAGTGCCAATACGCCGCCGCTGATGTGTTCTATCTGCTGCCGATTGCGCATAAGCTGATGGCAGAGACCGAAGCAGGAAGGCAGATGGATGCGGCGCTGGATGAGTGCCAGCTGCTGTGCAAGCGCCGTACCACGCTGCTTGACCCGCAGGATGCTTGGCGTGAAATCAGCAATGCCTGGCAGCTGCGCCCACCTCAGCTGGCCGCGCTGCGCTTGATGGCTGCTTGGCGGCTTGAGCTGGCACGCGAGAATGATATGGCGGTAAACTTTGTGGTACGCGAAGAGAACTTGTGGAAAGTCGCCCGCTTTATGCCGGGTTCACTGGGCGAGCTGGACCATCTGGGGCTGGCCGGGCAGGAGATCCGTTTCCATGGTAAAGCGCTGGTCGCAATGGTAGCGCAGGCCAATGCATTGAGCGAAGCAAAGCTACCGCAGCCGTTGCCGAACTTGGTTGACTATCCAAACTACAAGCAGGTTTTCAAAGGGTTAAAAGCCCTGATCGCGGAGGCAGCTGAACAGCACGGCGTCAGTCAGGAACTGCTGGCATCGCGCCGTCAGATCAATCAGCTGCTGAGCTGGTACTGGAAATTGAAACCACAAACGACTAAGCCGGAGCTGGTGGATGGCTGGCGTGGGAAACTGCTGGAAAGCGGCATCAACGAGCTACTCGCGGCGTACTAAACCCCAAAGAAATTTTCCCCTGCTGCGATAGCAGGGGAAAATCAGGAGCGGTTGGGGATCATTTCGGTGTGTCTTCCGCTTCTGTCTCTGGCAGGGTGATGTTCAACTCGAGAATAGAGATGTCATCATCTTTCTGATCCAGCTTAACGCTCAGCATCTCTGGATCAATTTTCACGTATTTGCAGATCACTTTCAAAATGTCCCTTTTCAGCTGTGGCAGATAGTGGGGCTCACTGTCGCCCCTTCTGCGTTCCGCCACAATAATCTGCAGCCGCTCCTTGGCTATATTGGCTGTGCTCTTTTTACGGGATAAAAAGAAATCGAGTAAGGCCATGGTTTATCCCCCAAACAGGCGTTTCAGGAAACCCTTCTTATCTTCTTCAATGAAGCGGAAGGGAAGTTCTTCACCGAGCAGACGGTCAACGGTATCGGCATAAGCTTTACCTGCATCTGATTCAGCGTCTAGGATAACTGGCTCACCTTGGTTTGAGGCGCGCAGCACGGACTGGTCCTCCGGAATGACGCCGGCCAGTGGAATACGCAGAATTCCCAGTACGTCTTCCATGCTCAGCATGTCACCGCAGTTAACACGGCCCGGGTTATAACGGGTCAGTAACAGATGCTCTTTAATCGGGTCCTGGCCATTCTCCGCACGACGTGATTTGGAGGACAAGATACCGAGAATACGGTCGGAGTCACGCACTGACGACACTTCCGGGTTGGTGGTGATGATCGCTTCGTCGGCAAAATAGAGCGCCATCAGGGCACCGGTTTCAATCCCCGCTGGGGAGTCACACACCACGAAATCGAACTCCATGGTGCCGAGGTCATTCAGCACTTTTTCTACGCCTTCGCGGGTCAGTGCATCTTTATCACGGGTTTGCGACGCTGGCAGAATAAACAGGTTCTCGGTGCGTTTATCTTTGATTAACGCTTGGTTCAGCGTGGCATCACCCTGAATCACGTTAACAAAGTCATAAACCACACGGCGTTCACAGCCCATAATCAAATCGAGGTTACGCAGGCCGATATCGAAATCGATAACGACAGTTTTTTTACCTTTCTGCGCCAAACCGGTAGCGATGGCCGCGCTGGACGTGGTTTTACCAACGCCTCCCTTACCCGATGTAACAACAATAATGCGTGCCATATAGTAATTTCCTTAAGAAAAGAAAGGGCTCGTGAGCCTAGCTCAGTTCAATGTTTGTATAGTCAGGACACCATCTTTGAGACAAAGACGCGACGCTTTTCCGAGAAATTCAGCAGGGATCTGGTCCATAATCCAGTAGTTACCGGCTATGGAGACCAGTTCAAGTTCAGCTGATAAACTGGTACAAAAAATCTGGCAATTCTTATCGCCGGAGGCGCCAGCCAGCGCACGCCCACGCATCATGCCGTAAATATGAATATTGCCATCCGCGATCAGTTCAGCACCGGCGCTTACGCTGTTAGTGACGATAAGATCGCTGTTTTTGGCATAGATTTGCTGCCCGGAACGCACCGGTGTGGAAATAATCCGGGGTTTGGTGCTAGGTAACTCAGTCGGGGCAACCGGCACCGGCAGTGCAGCTGCCTCAGCATTTTTCTTCTGCTCTTTGCCTTCGTTCAAGACGGGCAGGCCCGAGAGCGCAATCATGCGTTTTAACTGCTCATCCTTGCACCCGCTGATGCCAACAATATGTAAACCTGTCGCCACGATAGCCTGCTGCATCAGCCGCCAGTTGACTTCGCGCGAGAGCGACGACACGTTGACGACCACGGGTGCATTTTTCAGAAAGGCCGGAGCCTGGCTGACCTTCTCCTTCAGTGCCCGACGCACGGTATCAGGATCGGTGTGGTGCAAATGAACGACCGACAGCGTAAAACTACTGCCCTTTAACTCGATTGGCGATTGTGACATCTGTCCCGCTCAGTCCTGTTATTTCTGACCCCAGCTAAATCAACCCCACAAGACGGTGATATAATCAAAGCTGTGAATATTCCGAAGTTCTGCAAGCATGTTATAGTTACTGTAATATTCAGGCAAGCCACCATCCCGCTTAATTCGAGTGAAAAATATGTTTTGTGTGATCTACAGAGTCCCCAGCGTGACCAGACTTGTCTTTATGTCGAAAAAAGACGATTTCTCCCGCGTTCCCGAAGTCTTACTGAAAGGGTTTGGTAAACCGCAGTTGGCAATGCTGCTGCCGCTTGACTACAAGTAAGAAACTGGTGGGTGTGGATATTGAGAAAGTGAAAGCGGCGCTGCGTGATGAAGGCTTTTATCTACAGATGCCGCTGCCAGTAAAAAGTCTGCTTAAGATACACTTGGAAAATGGGAAAATGATAAAAAAGTTTAATTAGGATCCGTCTGCAAATATATCTCCACCATTCAGAATCCTCCTGGATGTTTTTAATTTGACGGTGGAGAGTGTAAAAAAAGGATGCCGCATGAAGCTGTCAGTCCTGCACACTTTATTGTTCACCGTCGCCTTGGCTGGCTGTGCCGCCAGTAACCACGCCGCTCCGGCCTCCGAAACCCCAGAACCCGCAGCTAAATCTGCCGTCAGCCCCACTCCTTCTGGTGGCTTTCTGAAGCAAACCCAGAGCAGCAGCACCTTGGTGCAACCGGGTGCGCGATCCCGCAGTGTTCTCGGGCGGCACTGTTGCAAAGATCTGGCGATGGTAAACTGATGCCACTGTTTAGTTGAAGGAGCAGCACATGAACCCATTTAAAGGTCGACATTTTGAGCGTTATATTATCCTGTGGGCCGTCCGCTGGTACTGCAAATATGGCATCAGTTATCGTGAGCTGCAGGAGATGCTGGCTGAGCGAGGGGTAAATGTCGATCACACCACGATTTATCGATGGGTTCAGCGTTCTGCACCTGAGATGGAAAAGCGGCGGCGCTGGTACTGGCGTCAACCTTCCGGTTTTGGCTCATGGCATCTCGATGAA
>NZ_MAYS01000461.1 GCF_001756855.1 Candidatus Erwinia dacicola
GGATATAGGGCTTGAACGGGTCAAGCTTGCAGGGTCTGGGTGCGCGTGGCTTGTAGCGGATATCCGCTACGGGCAGCGGGCTACGGATATATCTGCGAACGGTCTCACGAGAGCATGAAAGCTGGCGCGCGATGGCGCGTATCGACATGCCCTGACGGTGTAAAACACTCATCTCCACTCTGGTCTCCAATGTCATCATTGGCAGTGCCTTAAAACTGCCATTTTTACCCTGGGTGGGTCAGATTTACATCGGTAGCGACAGGTATAGCCGTGGTCGACAACTAACTTCGCCGCTTCGAGCTTAAATTCCGGCGTGAAATGTTTAGCCATTGGGTCACCTGTGGTGTTGGGAAGGTGAGAATATCACCTTCCGATCAGGTGGCCTGTATCAGTGTGCCACTACAATGAAACCACGCCTCGTAGGGCATATCCTCCACCGGAATATTCTCACGCTGGCGCGAGCGGCGGTTCGGCACCGGAAATTCCCGTTTGGTTTTCACTTCCACAATCATGCTGCCCACCGGCGAAACGTCGTTAACCGCGACTTCACGCTGCTATTTGATAAACTGATACGTGGCTAAAATGGCAATAATGAGCCAGCACGATAAAAAAGATCGGAGGTGGCTTCATGTTTTCTTCATCCTCCTAGAGGGAAAGTCAGCAGTGTGCCTAAGCACACAACCGGAGCCCTCTCATTGTCATATCACGCCCGCTTAACCTAAACTGATTGCTAATTGTGGAATTTAAAATCTAAGGATAACAATATGATTTGGTCTTTCCTTGCGGTTCTTTTTTCCAGCTGGCTGTATGTTGACGCTTCCTATCGTGGCCCGCTGTGGCAGCGCTGGGTGTTTAAGCCGGTGACCCTGCTGCTGCTGCTGGCGTGGGCCTGGCAGGCACCGGTACTGAAAACCACGGACTATCTGATTCTGCTTGGCCTACTGGCGACGCTGCTAGGTGATGCCCTGACGCTGCTGCCCAACAAGCGCATGCTGTACGCTATTGGCACATTCTTCCTCTCGCATCTGCTATATACCCTGTGCTTCGCCAGCCAGATGACGCCGAGCTTCTTCTGGCCGATCCCGCTCGCCCTGCTGATTATCGGCGCGGCGCTAATCGCCACCGTGTGGAGCAGGCTGGAAGAGCTGCGCGGGCCAATCTGCACCTTTATCGGCATGACGATACTGATGGTGTGGCTGGCCGCCGAGCAGTATTTCTTCCGCCCGACCGACTACAGCTTTACCTTGGTCGCCGGTGCCGGACTGCTGTTGTTAGCCAATATTGTCTGGTTAATCAGCAAATACCGTCGCCGCTTTAACGCCGCCCAGGCGATTGTGGCCGCCTGCTACTTTGCCGGTCATTTTATGATCGTGCGCTCCCTGTGGCTGTAAGCTGAGTTGACGCTCGACTCTGGGGTGGACTCCAGAGTGTAAGATAGGTGACTGGCGGGCACTGAACCCGCTGTCACCGGTCAGGAGGCGTTATGCACCAACACTCTCTTGGTTGAGCGCCAGCAGGGCGAAAAAATCAGCGACAGCTGCCTGAACGTTGACCGCCTAGTGCTGGTGCTGGTGGTTTCCGAACCGGGCAACAGCGCGATTGACCGCATTCTGCATCTGATTGAAGAGGCTGAAGAGCGCCGCGCGCCGATTGAACACCTCCTTGACCGCTTCAGCCGCATCTACACACCGGTGATTACGCTGATGGCGCTGCTGTTTGCCGCCGAGTGGCAATCGTGGATCAATAAAGGGTTGACCCTGCTGCTAATCGGCTGCCCGTGCGCGCTGGTGATCTCCACCCCCGCCGCGATCACTCACTTCCGGGGGCACTGTTGCAAAGTTATTGATGAGTTAGCCTTTCGTGTTATTGAAAGGCTTACTTTCAAAGATCTGTACTGGCCACAGCATTAGACTGTAAGTACTACAGCCGCTCAGATTTGTTGGGCGTCAGACCACCGTTATACCAATGGGGCCTGATAGCGCTATAATATCCCGTTATATAGCGAATTATCGCGCCCTGGGCTTCGCTGAAGCTGTTATAGCCCTTCGTCGGCACCCATTCGGTCTTCAGGCTCCGGAAGAACCGCTCCATAGGGGCGTTATCCCAGCAGTTTCCCCGTCGACT
>NZ_MAYS01000462.1 GCF_001756855.1 Candidatus Erwinia dacicola
GGGTATCGGCGAGTCAGAAGCGAAAGCGTTCTGGCTGGCCTTCCTGCTCAGCCTGAAGGAGCGCGGCTTGGAGGGCGTAAAGCTGGTCATCTCCGACGCGCACAGCGGCCTGAAAGCGGCGATACAGCAGGTGTTCGTGCAGACCGATGAGAAAAGTGTCCGGGTAAAAATCCACTCGACGAACACGCTGGAGCGCCTGAACAAAGGCGTGCCGATGTGGTGGGCATCTTCCCCAACGAAGAAAGCATCATGCGGCTTCTGGTGCGGTTCTGACGGAGCACCCGTTGCCAGCTTCGGAGATACCGTCAGGCCGCGTGACCGCAGGCCGATCAGGAGTTCGTACCAGCTGGCTTCCGACTCCCTGTAGCCGTCTTCAACCGCAATCAGCTCTTTACGACCATGTTCTGTGACCCTGATGACAACCAGCAGGCAAAGTCGACCGTCCTGCCGTACGTTGCTATAGATGCCATCCGCCCAGAGGTAGACATAACGCGCTTCGTTCAGGTCTCTTTGCGCCCATGAACTGTGCTCATCCAGCCACTGCGCCTTCAGACGACTGATGGTGCTGGCTGAGAGGCCGGAAGCGGCTTCGCCGAGGAGAGCTGACAGCGCCAAGCTTTTTGGCCGCTTTTTACCATTTTTAATGTCCGCTTTTATCAACCAGTCTGACCGCTTTTCTCCGTCGACTCCCCGTTGTTCTCCGGCGCCAGTTTTTTACTCAGCGAGGCGGAAGTGGTGCTGGACGAGCTGAATGACAACGCGCGCCGCCTTCAGCTTACCAGCGACCTCAACCGTAACCTGTTACTGGCCAACGCGCTCTACTGGCAGGCCGGGCGAAAAGGCGAGGCTCAGCAGGCGCTGATTGAGGCGCTGACGCTGGCGAACCGCACCAACTTTATCAGCCATTTTGTGGTGGAGGGCGAAGCGATGGCGCAGAAGCTGCTGCATTTGATGGGGATGCGTGTGAATTAACGGGTCGACCACGATTTGTAAAGGTCAACCGCTTTTCTGGTCGACCCGTTGGGCTGACCGAAACAGAGGGTCAGCCCCTACGAGCAACGCGTATTAACAGTGTTAACACAGCTCTAGATGCACTTCGTGCTGTTTGATGGTTTTTATCACGCTCGGCGGCGGCGCTCCATCGGTAAACAGATAGTCGATCAGGCTCATATTACCGAGGTTAACCATGGCATTACGGCCAAACTTTGAATGGTCGGCGACCAGCATCACGCAGCGCGAGTTCTCGATAATGGCGCGCTTGGTGCGCACTTCATGATAGTCGAAGTCGAGCAGCGAACTGTCAAGATCGATGCCGCTAATGCCGAGAATGCCGTAGTCGAGGCGGAACTGAGTGATATAGTCAAGCGTCGCTTCCCCCATAATTCCCCCGTCGCGGGTGCGCACTTCACCACCCCTATTTTTTTAACTGTCGCGTATCGACAAACGCCATTGCCAGCCCGACCAGCAGGCCGGTCACGTGTGCAGCATTAGCAATCGACAGGCCAAACCAGCCGAAATACCCCACCAGCAGCCAGAGGGCGGCGAACGCCATCAGGCCGCGCTGCAGTTCTATCCCACTTTCCGGATCGCGCTCGCCGCGCAGCCAGCTGTAGCCCATCAGCGCATACACCACGCCGGAGAGGCCGCCAAACAGCACGCCGCTGAACTTCGCCTGCATCCAGCCGCTCAGCAGCGCCGAAATCAGGGCGGTTACCAACAGCTTACTGCTGCCGAGGCGTTTTTCCACCGCGCCGCCGAGATACCAGAACCACATCAGGTTAAACAGGATATGCAGCATTGAAAAGTGTAGCATCGCGTGGCTGAACCAGCGCCACAGCTCCAGATGCTGATTAACATCCGGCCATGAAAGCACCCGCATCACCGCCTTGTCGCCGAAAACCTGCATCAGGATAAACACCAGAATACAGGTTGCCATGATCAGCAGGGTTAACGGCCCGGCGCGCTCGCGCACGTTGGCCATTATGGAGGTATGCTGATACTGAATGCCGCTGTCGGTAGTGCCGCTCTGCCAGCTCGCCGCTTGGTAGCGCACATGGTTAGGGTCGCGGATAAACAGGTTAAGTTCGTTTTCGACTACATTCAGTTGCGATTCGTCATCCAGCCACAGCGTATAGCCGCTGTCGTGCTCGATGCGCAGCGTAACGCCGCGCGTGGTCATATAGTCAACGAACGCCTGTGCCGGGCGCAGATGTGTAAAGTGAGTGATGCGCATAGTTAGGACGGCTTCTTTTAGTCCGGAGCAAACAAAGGCGGCAGTATAGCTTTTTTACCCGACAAGTTGCAGGGGTAACGCTGCGAGCAAAAATGCGCGTTATTGCGCGTCTACCTGCTGGGGGAACGCGCTGCGCCAGGCATTGAAACCGCCGTCAATGCTGTAAGCCTCGGCAAAACCCTGGGTCAGCAGGTACTGAGCGGCCCCTTTGCTGCTGTTGCCGTGGTAGCACATTACCAGCACTGCCGTGGCGAATTCAGCCCGGGCAATGAAGGTGGGCAGGGAGTCATTTGTCAGATGGAATGCGCCGCTGGCATGACCAGCCGCGAAACTTTGTGGGTCACGAATATCGACCAGCAGCGCGCGGCCGTCAGCTAGTTTCTGCTGTGTCTGCTGCACGCTGATGCACTCAAATTGTTCCATGGTGGGTTCTCGTAACAAGCTAAAAAAGGGAGCGAATAAGTTCCCATTGTAGCCTGAAGGCAGCGCACAATAACCCGGCAGTGATCGGGGAGAAAGTCTTTTTCTTGGGTTAATTATGTTACCTGCATCACGCATAAATGTTTGTATTAGGTTAACGCTGACATCAATGTTGGTTTCCGACGAGTATAGTACTCGAAAACAAACATTATTGAAAGATTCCGAGTCATCGGAGGGGATGACGTGGGAACCAAAGACCTGATCGTAATCGGCAGCGGCATTAACGGTGCCGGTATTGCGACTGATGCTGCCGGGTGCGGACTGTCGGGCACTGTTGCAAAGATATTGATGAGTTAGCCTTTCGTGTTATTGAAAGGTTTTATCTTTCAAAGACTTCAACTAATACTGGCCACAGCATTAGACTGTAAGTAGTACAGCCGCTCAGATTCGTTGGGCGTCAGACCACCGTTATACCAATGGGGCCTGATAGCGCTGTAATATCCCGTTATATAGCGAATTATCGCGCCCTGGGCTTCGCTGAAGCTGTTATAGCCCTTCGTCGGCACCCATTCGGTCTTCAGGCTCCGGAAGAACCGCACCATAGGGGCGTTATCCCAGCAGTTTCCCCGTC
>NZ_MAYS01000463.1 GCF_001756855.1 Candidatus Erwinia dacicola
GATTCAATTTCCTAACCATCGAGGCGTTGCCACAGCGCTTAACAGGCACATTACCGGACCGGAAGGCTGGAACTGAATTTACACCACCTTGACGGATTTGACCGGGCCGAGTAAAAATACACTTTCGCCTCACAGGGCAGCGAGCAGGCAAAGGCGAATCGCATGATGGCGTTCGTAAAGTCCTTTTTCTAAAGCATTGCTGAGGCGGGCGATGCGTTCCGCCAGTAATTGAGAGTGAGCCATAATCAAACACTCATCCTTTTTCTACGGACAGGCCCGCTTGTTGCTGGCGAGCACAAACACTACTGACTATTATGCTTGAAAGACTTGATATCAGTCAGCTTTTTTATTATTAAACGGTGACATCAGGCGATGTCTTACCTTTAAGAGTTGTCGTTAAACGGGTAATTAGAGGTAGGCATTCAATATGAATCATGCATACTGTGCGCGTTTTAATGGTTTGATTAGCTGTGCGCAATCCCGCGTAGGTTGGCTCCAACAAAAGATATCTCTATGAGTTCTGAAAAGAGGCCGTCCCTTGGTGCCGTTACGCTGGCAGCGATTAGTGTGGTGTATGGCGACATTGGTACCAGCCCACTTTATACCCTGCGCGAGTGTCTCTCCGGTCAGTTTGATGTTGAGCGCGATGCCGTTTTCGGCTTTTTATCGCTGATTTTCTGGCTGGTGGTGCTAACCGTATCGCTGAAGTATATCAGCTACGTGATGCGTGCCGATAATGCCGGAGAAGGGGGCATCCTGACGCTGATGTCGCTGGCCGGGAGAAATACCGGGGCAATGTCCACTGCCGTGCTGGTGATTATGGGTCTGATAGGCGGCAGCTTCTTTTATGGTGAGGTGGTGATCACTCCTGCGGTTTCGGTCCTTTCGGCGATTGAAGGCTTAGAGATCGCCGCACCTTTCCTCGACCGCTACATCGTGCCGATGGCGATTGCCGTGCTGATGTTGCTGTTCGTAATTCAGAAACACGGCACCGGTATCGTCGGCAAGCTGTTCGCACCGGTGATGCTGCTGTGGTTTATCGTGCTGGCGGTGCTGGGTGTGCGCGGGATTATCGCCAATCCGGACGTGCTGCACGCCATGAACCCGTACTGGGCCGTGCACTTCTTTATTGAGTACAAAACCGTCTCCTTCTTTGCGCTAGGTGCCGTGGTGCTGGCGATTACCGGCGTGGAAGCTCTGTACGCGGATATGGGCCACTTCGGCAAATTCCCGATTCGCCTCGCGTGGTTTATCGTGGTGCTGCCGTCGCTGGTGCTGAACTATTTCGGTCAAGGCGCGCTACTGCTGAAAAACCCGGAAGCGATTAAAAACCCGTTCTTCCTGCTGGCCCCGGACTGGGCGCTGATCCCGATGCTGATTCTGGCAACCCTGGCAACAGTGATCGCCTCTCAAGCGGTAATCTCGGGCGTCTTCTCTCTGACGCGCCAAGCCGTGCGCCTCGGCTATCTGCCGCCAATGCGTATTGTGCACACCTCGGAGCAAGAGTCCGGCCAGATCTATATTCCGGTAATCAACTGGCTGCTCTATTTTGCCGTGGTGATTGTCATTGTCGGCTTCGAGCGCTCCAGCAACCTAGCGGCGGCTTACGGCATTGCGGTAACCGGCACCATGGTGCTGACCGCGATCCTGTGCAGCATCGTGGCAATTAAGAACTGGCACTGGAACCGCTACTTGGTGATCACCATCCTGATTGGCATGCTGTGCATCGACGTGTCGCTGTTCTCTGCCAACCTAGTGAAAGTGTTTGCCGGTGGGTGGCTACCGCTGGCGCTGGCGCTGGTGATGTTTATCGTGATGACCACTTGGAAAAGCGAGCGCTTCCGCCTGCTGCGCCGTATGCATGAGCACGGTAATTCGCTGGAGGCGATGATCGCCTCGCTGGAGAAATCCCCGCCGGTACGCGCGCCAGGCACCGCGGTCTATATGTCGCGTGCGCTCAACGTCATTCCGTTTGCCATGCTGCATAACCTTAAGCACAACAAGGTGCTGCACGAACGGGTCGTGCTGCTGACGCTGCGTACCGAAGACGCACCCTACGTACACAACGTTAAGCGTGTGACCATTGAACAGCTGTCGTCGACCTTCTGGCGCGTGGTGGCAAGCTACGGCTGGCGCGAAACGCCGAACGTGGAAGAGATCTTCCACCGCTGCGATCTGGAAGGGTTGAGCTGCCGGATGATGGAGACGTCATTCTTTATGTCGCACGAGTCGCTGATTATCGGCAAACGCCCGTGGTATATGCGCCTGCGCGGCAAACTGTTCCTGATGCTGCAGAAGAATGCACTGCGTGCGCCGGACCAGTTTGAAATCCCGCCGAACCGCGTGATCGAGCTGGGCATCCAAGTCGAGATTTAGATAGGGATGGCACAGGGTAGAATCTTGGGACGTGGTGTAAAT
>NZ_MAYS01000464.1 GCF_001756855.1 Candidatus Erwinia dacicola
TACAGATAAGCCCAGCGTCCGTTGACCTTCACGTAGGTTTCATCGAGATGCCATGAGCCAAAACCGGAAGGTTGACGCCAGTACCAGCGCCGCCGCTTTTCCATTTCAGGTGCAGAACGCTGAACCCATCGATAAATCGTGGTGTGATCGACATTTACCCCTCGCTCAGCCAGCATCTCCTGCAGCTCACGATAACTGATGCCATATTTGCAGTATCAGCAGACGGTCTACAGGATAATATGATGCTCAAAATGTCGACCTTTAAATGGGTTCATGTGCTGCTCCTTCAACTAAACAGTAGCATCAAGTTTACCATCGCCAGATCTTTGCAACAGTGCCACCTAGGCTATGTCAAACGGGACAATGCGGAAACGGGTGTACTGTTCGAACCTATCGCGCACCGGTACGTAAGAGGGAGCCTGATCATCACGAGCAACCATCCGTTCAGCACGTGGGGGAGCATCTTCGTGGACGAAACAATGGCGGTGGCTGCGGCAGACAGGCTGATCCACCATGGATATATCTTCGAGGTAACAGGAGAGAGCTACAGAGAGAAAACATCAAAAGCAGCAATACAACAATCAGTTAAATAGTAGAACTAAGGCGGCCAGAGTAGTTGACGCGTACCGACCAAGGTAGTTAACGTCTAATATTAGCGCGCATTATCCCAGCCCGTCTGCACAAAAGCAGCGCTTTTACGCCAGGCATAAAAAACCGGGCACGAGGCCCGGTTTGTCAGCGCTGACTGAAGATTAAACCGCAGTCTGGAAAATCACGCCGTTAGCTTTGTCGGTATACTGGCTCAGCTGGTCAAAATTCAGGTAACGGTAGGTATCCACGGCAGTTTTATCCACCTGGTCCATGAACTCCAAGTATTCTTCCGGCGTTGGCAGTTTGCCCAGCAGAGAAGCAACTGCAGACAGCTCGGCAGATGCTAGGAACACATTGGCTCCGGTACCGATCCGGTTCGGGAAGTTACGCGTGGAGGTCGACACCACCGTTGCACCATCTGCCACACGCGCTTGGTTACCCATGCACAGTGAACAGCCCGGAATCTCGATGCGCGCGCCACTCTTACCGAACACGCTGTAGTAGCCCTCTTCGGTCAGCTGCGCCGCATCCATCTTGGTTGGCGGAGCCACCCACAGACGGGTTGGCAGCTGGCCTTTGTGCGCATCCAGAAGCTTACCAGCCGCACGGAAGTGACCGATGTTGGTCATGCAGGAGCCAAGAAACACTTCGTCAATCTTGGTGCCCTGCACGTCGGACAGCAGGCGCGCATCATCCGGGTCGTTTGGCGCACAGAGGATTGGCTCTTTGATGTCGGCCAGATCGATCTCGATCACCGCCGCGTATTCCGCGTCAGCGTCGCCTTCCATCAGCTGTGGATTCGCCAGCCATTTCTCCATGCTCTGGATACGGCGCTCGATGGTACGACGATCGCCGTAACCTTCAGAGATCATCCACTTCAGCAGCACGATGTTCGAGTTGAGATACTCTATGATCGGGTCTTTGCCCAGCTTGATGCTACAGCCCGCCGCAGAACGCTCTGCAGAAGCATCGGACAGCTCAAACGCCTGCTCAACTTTCAGGTCAGGCAGACCTTCAATTTCGAGGATACGGCCCGAGAAGATGTTTTTCTTGCCTTTCTTCTCCACGGTCAGCAAGCCCGCTTTGATCGCGTACAGCGGGATCGCGTGTACTAGATCGCGCAGGGTGATGCCCGGCTGTATTTTGCCTTTAAAGCGCGCCAGCACGGACTCTGGCATATCCAGCGGCATAACGCCGGTCGCCGCGGCAAACGCCACCAGACCAGAACCCGCCGGGAAGGAGATTCCGATCGGGAAACGAGTGTGCGAGTCACCACCGGTACCGACGGTATCCGGCAGCAGCATACGGTTCAGCCAACTGTGGATAATGCCGTCCCCCGGACGCAGCGATACACCGCCACGGTTCATAATGAAGTCAGGCAGGGTATGGTGCGTGGTCACGTCCACCGGCTTAGGATAGGCCGCGGTGTGGCAGAAGGACTGCATCACCAAGTCTGCAGAGAATCCAAGACAGGCGAGATCTTTCAGTTCATCACGGGTCATTGGACCTGTTGTGTCCTGCGAGCCAACCGAGGTCATTTTCGGTTCGCAGTATGCGCTAGGGCGCACGCCGTCAACGCCACAGGCGCGACCAACCATTTTCTGTGCCAGTGAGAAGCCACGTGTGCTGGCGGCCACGTCTTTCGCCTGCTCAAACACGTCGCTGTGCGGCAGACCGAGAGATTCGCGAGCTTTGGTAGTCAGGCCACGACCAATAATCAGTGGAATACGACCACCCGCGCGCACTTCATCCAGCAGCACGTTGGTTTTCAGTTCGAAATTAGCCAGCACTTCATCGGTTTCGTGATTGCGCACTTCGCCTTTGTAAGGATAGATGTCGATCACATCGCCCATATTCAGACGATTAACGTCCACTTCGATCGGCAGTGCGCCGGCATCTTCCATGGTGTTGAAGAAGATCGGCGCGATTTTACCGCCGAGGCAGACGCCGCCGCCCTTTTTGTTTGGCACGTAAGGGATATCGTCACCCATAAACCACAGCACCGAGTTGGTGGCGGATTTACGTGAAGAACCGGTACCGACCACGTCACCCACGTAAGTCAGCGGGAAGCCTTTTTGCTGTAGGGCTTCGATCTGTTTGATCGGGCCAACGTTACCCGCATCATCGGGTTCGATGCCTTCACGGGCGTTTTTCAACATCGCTAACGCGTGTAGTGGAATATCCGGGCGAGACCAAGCATCCGGCGCCGGAGACAGGTCGTCGGTATTGGTTTCGCCGGTCACTTTAAACACGGTTACGGTGATTTTTTCTGCCAATTTCGGACGCTTCAGGAACCACTCGGCGTCAGCCCAAGACTGAATAATTTTCTTCGCGTGAGGATTGCCCGTTTTGGACTTTTCTTTAACATCATAGAAGTTGTCAAACATCAGCAGCGTCTGGGACAGGGCTTCAGCAGTAATTGGCGCCAGCTTATCATCGTCAAGCGCATCGATCAGCGCATGGATGTTATAACCGCCCTGCATGGTGCCCAGCAGCTTAATGGCCTCTTCAGGAGTAACCAGAGGAGAAGTCGCTTTACCTTTCGCGACAGCAGCCAAGAACCCGGCTTTGACATACGCTGCTTCATCTACGCCCGGCGGCACTCGGTTAATTAACAGGTCTAACAGAAACTCTTTTTCACCCGCTGGAGGTGCTTTTAGCAGTTCAACCAGCGCGGCCATTTGGGAAGCATCTAACGGTTTAGGAACAATCCCTTGAGCAGCTCGCTCGGCAACGTGCTTACGGTATTCTTCTAGCACGACGTTCTCCTCACTCTCATTGTATTTGGCGTCCCGGGCTACCTAAGTCACCGCAAAGTGAAAACAGTCCGTGTGTAGGGTATAGGTGCCCTTGTGCCCAACTTCGCAGTGGCAGCGTAG
Organism: Candidatus Erwinia dacicola; assembly: GCF_001756855.1. Lineage (GTDB taxonomy): Bacteria > Pseudomonadota > Gammaproteobacteria > Enterobacterales > Enterobacteriaceae > Erwinia > Erwinia dacicola. Next base: position 3,471 of record NZ_MAYS01000464.1, read on the forward strand.
CAGGATTTCGCCTGCATGTTAATATATTTACAGAAAAGCAACATCAACCACCTACTGATTTACGCGGCAATAAAAAGCCTTTTGCAGCGCTTTTCACTACATTTTCAGACATTTTCAGATATTTTTGGCGATCACACTGCAACATCGATTAAAAAAACCGCATATCTCCCGCAGAGTAATCCCCCATCAGGCCTGTGGAAATAATTTTAGGTTAATTATCAGGTGAGTTTGATAACTTATCGGGTGGGGTTGGTTAGGAGCAGGTTTGACGGCACTGTTGCAAAGTTATTGATGAGTTAGCCTTTCGTGTTATTGAAAGGTCTTATCTTTCAAAGACTAGTGGTCAACTAATACTGGCCACAGCATTAGACTGTAAGTAGTACAGCCGCTCAGATTCGTTGGGCGTCAGACTGCCGTTATACCAGTGGGGCCTGATAGCGCTGTAATATCCCGTTATATAGCGGATTATCGCGCCCTGGGCTTCGCTGAAGCTGTTATAGCCCTTCGTCGGCACCCATTCGGTCTTCAGGCTCCGGAAGAACCGCTCCATAGGGGCGTTATC
>NZ_MAYS01000465.1 GCF_001756855.1 Candidatus Erwinia dacicola
CAATCTTCTAACCATCAAGCATCAGCTCTCCTTAATCAGTGCGCGGAGGACGGCGAGAGAAAAGCAGCAAACTGCGGTGACATCCAGCTCTCAAAGCGTTCCTTCTGCTTGTAGATCAGATACACCGCCAGTTTATTACGCAGCGCCAGCGCTTTTGCGCGCTCGGTACCCAGTACCATCAGCCCGGTATCCCAGCCATCGGCCTCCAGCGCGGTAGTGGCGATCACCGTGACAGAAACCAGCTTGTGCTGAATCGACTGGCCGGTTGCCGGGTCAATGACGTGCGAGATGCGCTTGCCGTCCAGTTCATAATAGTTGCGATAGCTGCCGGAGGTACTGATGCCATGGCCCTGTAAATCGACAATCGCCTGCACCGCATTCTCTTTATCAGTCGGTTTCTGGATTGCTACCTGCCAGGCATTGCCCTGGGCATTTTCCCCGTGCGTCAGCACCGCCCCGCCGACCGATACCAGATAGTTGTTGATCCCTTCCCGTTCCATCAGCCGCGCCAGGTTATCGGTGGCAAAGCCTTCGCCGACGGTGGAAAGGTCAACATAGAGTGCGGGCAGATCTTTTTGCAGATAGGCCTGCCCGGCGCGGTTGATCACTTGCAAGTGCTGCAGGCCGGTCAGCGCGCGTGCGGCAGCGATCTGCTGCACGTCCGGCGTTTTCACCGGCTGCTTAGCCGGCCCGAAGCCCCACAAATTCACCAGCGGCCCGACGGTGATATCCATCGCGCCCTGCGTCTGCTGGCCGATGCGCAGCGACAGCGTGACGATATCGGCCATATTGTTGCTCACCGGCTGCGGGTCGCTGCCGCGATACTGATTAAACCGTGACAGCACCGAATCATTTTTCCAGGTCGACAGCTCGTGGTCGTCGTTATCCAGCTGCTGCTGCACCGCTTTTTGCAGCGCCGCGCGCCGTTCCGGTGCCACTCCGGCCAGGCTAACCCTCCAGAATGTTCCCATAGTGCGCCCTTCGAGCATCATACCATCAGGACCTTTCGATGGCTGAGGCGCGTCACAGGTTGCCAGCAAGCAAACCACTATAAAACTTGAAAAACACCGCCATTTACTCTTCATATTTACCTGCAATCTTAATTAAAAACTGGTCCAATCTGGGGTATAGCGCAGGAAAAACTCAGATTTGAAACTTTGATCTTGCGGCATGCTCTCACCAGGATAGTGGCTGAACAGGACTGATCCACGTCCCCCTTTTTTTACCCTTAACAGGGCTTTGCTGAATAAATAGA
>NZ_MAYS01000466.1 GCF_001756855.1 Candidatus Erwinia dacicola
TCCAAAACCGTCATATTAAAACAGCATGATTACCTATTATTCAACAAAGCCTCAGTCTACCTGACGCTTTGGGGAATGGAAACCATTGCGGGGGCGAGGCGAACATGTTACTGCGAACTTTAAGCGTGACAGAGTTTGCCTGAAAGGTGACAAAACGGCAATTTGATTAATGGCTATAACGGATTTTTCAATCCCTGAGAGTGCTAGTGCTGGTCTTGCAAGCGCGTTGCTAAACTCCACAACTTATTGAAGTCATGGACCATGAATGGCAACCGTCTGCGCTTTACGACCACTCAGCGCGTCGAGGCCCAGAGCATCCTATGCTAAACGTGCCCCTGCTATTTATTGCCACGCTGGTGATGTTGTTGGTGACGGTGTTTTGCGCGATGAATCAGCCGTCTGCTAAGGCACATCTGCACGAAGAGATTATGGCACTGTTTGAGTAAGCTCTTTGTCCAATTCCGCCATTACCGGACCGGAAGGCTATAAGTGAATTTACACCACCTTGACGGACTTGACCTCAGCTTGGTTCATTAACCCTCAGTTTTTATCTGCGGGTAATCTAGTACCTTCTGGTGTCGGTTCCGATCAGTCTGTTTGCCCCTGTTGCGTAGGCCTGGCATGCTTATATCGCTTAGTTGGTGGCTTCAAAAGTGTAACAATATTTGTTACATTATCAAAATAGTGTTTTTATATTTGACTGATTTTAAATGCTTTTTATTATTTTTATTCATCCGTAGATGAACAGCAAAAAGCAAGGATCACATCATGCTTGATATTCGTTCCGCCCTGCAGATGGTGTTATGCCTTGCAAAGGCGGATCGCGAAGGGCTTCGCTGCACCAGCAAAATTCTGGCTGATGGTCTGAAGGCCAACCAGAGTTTTGTGCGCAAAATGATGGTGCCGTTGACCCGCGACGGTATTATTGTCTCTACGCTGTGGCACCATGCTCCTCGGACTTCCTGCTGACGCGTTCGATCCGCTGTACGGCGACAAGCCCAACGAACATATCAAGCTTATCAGCTATCCCGGACAGGCAGAGAACACCTCAGATTAAGGGGGCGGTGCACACAAAAATTCCGGCTTCCTCAGTTTTCTGTTACAGGACCGTCAGCGCGGACTTCAGGTGGAAGTTGCACCTAGGGCAGTGGATCGACGCAATACCGCTGGATGGGGCGGTTGTGGTCAATATTGGTGAGTTGTTGGAGTTGGCTAGCAACGGCTATCTGTGCGCTACGGTTCACCGTCTCGTGGCACCGCCAGCCAATCAAGAACGTCTGTCGATCGCATTCATTCTTGGGGCTCAGCTGGATGCGATAGTGCCGGTATTCATACTGCCCGAAATATTGCCAGCTTGGCTCAGGGCCCGGTCAGCGCTCCCGACAACCCGCTATTGCGCGACGTTGGCTGGAACTATCTGAAAGGGTGACTTCACTCCCATCCCGCCGTCGCCACGCGCTGGTATCAGGATCTGCTACAACATCAGTCCTAAATCCGCGCTTAGTTCAGCTAAATCCTAGTATGGCATAGTATACTGTCTGAATTCGCTTTATTCTTTTCCTTCTAAGACAGGACTTGTCATGGAAATACGGAATGTTAATCGGGCGCAGCTCTGTCAGGCTGCCAGCTATGCTCTGATTTTTGTCGCGCAGTTCGCCATCTTCCCGCTGCGTTTACTGCCCTGTTTTCTCACTGGGTTTATCGTCTACGAAACTATTCTGGCCCTGACCCCGCTGGTTGAGCGGCTGGTGAAAGGGCAAATTGCTCGCTGGATCAGCATCCTGTTCCTCAGCGTGGTGATTATCCTTGCGCTGGTGACCGGCATCACCAAACTGATTGGCTTCCTGCTGCACGATTTTCAAAACCCCGCTGCTTTCCACGCTACCGCCACCAAATTGCTTGAAGATGCCCAGCGCACACTGTCGCCGGTAATCGTGCGCTATCTGCCCTCGGACATCGACGAACTGCAAAATCAGGTCGTCACTTGGCTGCGCGAGCATCTGGTGGTGGTGCAGACCTTTGGCCGCACGGCGGCGCATACCTTTACCACCATGCTTATTGGAATGCTGCTGGGTGCGATTATCTCGCTGCGCAACAGCAGCGACCAGCGCTTGGAAGCACCGCTGAAGCAGGCGATGCTGGATCGCCTGACTACGCTGGCTGCCGCCTTCCACAACGTGGTGTTTGCGCAGATCAGAGTTTCGCTGGTGAATACCGTGCTGACTTGCGGCTTCCTGTTTGGCATCCTGCCGCTGTTCGGGCTGTATTTCCCGTTTGCTAAAACCGTGGTGGTGCTGACTATTATTGCCGGGCTAATGCCGATTATTGGTAACCTGATCTCCAATACTGTGATTGTGCTGATCGGTCTCTCTATTTCGCTGGAAGCAGCGCTGATCGCCCTGATTTACCTGATCCTGATCCACAAGCTGGAATACTTTATTAATGCGCGCATCTTTGGCAGCCGCATCAGCGCCAAGACTTGGGAGATCCTGCTGGCGATGCTGGTGTTTGAATCCGCCTTTGGGCTGACTGGCGTAGTGGCTGCGCCGGTTTACTACGCTTATCTAAAAGCTGAACTGCGTATCGCTAATCTGATTTAATCCTGAACCTTATCTGCTAGGTGCTTCCGGTCGCGACACAGAGTTTCCATGCCACTGATAGCCACGCTGCTGCACCGCCATGCCGCTGTTTGTCCTGATTGCACTTGGCTGGCTGCTGGTGCACTGGCGTCACTGGCCGGAAAGCATTACCGAAGCGATTAACCGCCTAGTGTTTCGCGTCGCGCTTCCGGCGATGCTGTTTTGCCTGATGTACGACTTCAGTAACGGCCGACCAATGGCATTCGGTTAAGAAGGCAACTATGCTATAAAAATCTAGGC
>NZ_MAYS01000467.1 GCF_001756855.1 Candidatus Erwinia dacicola
ATCAAAGGCATGCTGGCGGCAATTGGTATTCTGCTGATCTTCCAACAGATCCCGGTGGCGCTGGGCGCAAAAGGGGAGAGCGACTTAGCCTCGCTGTTGACTGGCGGTTCGCTCAACATATCCCTGCCGGCGGGGTCGGTGTCGCTGAGCGGGCTGCTGATCCTCTGGCTGTGGACCACGCCCGCCGTGAAGCGCAATAAATGGTTAGGCTGGGTGCCCGGCCCGCTGGTGGCGGTGCTTCTGGGCTGCCTAGCGACTGTGTTTGGCGCGCGGCTGATGCCCGAGCTCTCCGCCGGTCTGCCGCGTATTTCATTGCCCGCGTTCGACAGCATTCAGGCGCTAACCGGCGAGCTGGAGCGCCCGGACTGGCTGGCGTGGCAAAATCCGGCGGTGTACATCGTGGCGCTGACGCTGGCGATTGTTGCCAGCCTAGAAACGCTGCTCAGCCAAGAAGCGCTGAAAAAGATGCAGCTGCAAAACCCGCCTCCGTCGCCGGATAAAGAAATGCGCGCGCAGGGCATCGGTAATGCGCTCTGTGGTTTTCTCGGCGGTCTGCCGATCACCGCGGTGATCGTGCGCAGTTCGGTCAACGTCAGCGCGGGGGCACAAAGCAAGCTATCGATCCTGCTGCACGGCATGCTGCTGCTGATCTGCGGGCTGTGGTTTAGCGGGATCCTCAACGCCATCCCGTTGGCAAGCCTGGCAGCGGTGCTGTTGTATACCGGCTGTAAGCTGGCACCGCCGGGCCTGTTTGTCTCGCAGATGCGCCAAGGGGCGCAGCAGTCGGTGCCGTTTATCGCCACCGTTGGCGGCATTCTGATATTTGGCATGCTGGCGGGGATCGGCATTGGTCTCGCGACACAGGTGCTGTTCAGCATCTATAAAAGCCAGCGCAACGCGATGCATCTAACGCGCTATGACGACCACTACGTGCTGAGCTTCCAGCAGAATCTGACCTTTATGCATAATCTACGGCTGAAGGGCCTGCTGGCACAGATCCCGGAAAATAGCGTGGTGATTGTCGATCACGACAGCGCGGAATATATCGACCCGGACGTTAAAGCGCTGCTGAAAGATTTTGGCGAAGGGGCGAAGAAGCGCGGGATCCAGCTCAACCAGTGGCCGGTTAAGCTGCCGTAAGCATATTTACGCTGCGGGTCAGAGATCAGCCTGAGCACGCCGATCTCCGCCCCGACGATCATCGTGCTCGCTATGGTTAAAGCGGCAGATCAATCACTAGCGCGCGCAGCGGGGTTTCTACCGTTAGCGTCACACTCTCTTCTTCGCGCAGGAACGCGCCGTCGCCGCAGGTCAGGGTTTCCTGCTGCTGCGAATGGATCGCCGCCTGCAGCGGCATGCTGAAACTTTCGCCCGGCTCCAGCAGCACCTGATGCACCTACGCCTGCTGGCGCAGCTGTAGGCTGCCGTCGCTGCCGGGTCCACTTAATGCGCAACGTGCTGAGTCGTGTCAGCAGGGCTAGCCAGTTGGTGGTGCGTGCGGAGCTACAGCAGGTGTTCGTGCAGACCGA
>NZ_MAYS01000468.1 GCF_001756855.1 Candidatus Erwinia dacicola
AGGACAGCCCCTAGTTTTTTTCCTTCGCGCTTATCTCACTGACATGGGCTATTTTTGCCAGTAGTTCTATGCGCTCCAGCTTTGCTGATGCCTCTAAGATATCCATGCAGCCTCCCCAAAAACAAAAAAAACACTGTATAAGCATACAGTACACCTAAAAGCACGATATGTGAAATGATTATTCGTGCAACCATTAATTTTGATTTTACATATCACAGACTTACAGACTATCACGGCCAGCCAGGCCATTGCTCATCTTCCGGATTATTCCTCTTTTCCTGCAATCTTCCCTCCCTATAAATCAGGGCTGAACGCCCAAATTTTAGACCGCCACCCCGCTTCAGAATGTCGATCTCTTCTTCCGTTCCGGTAAACCCTCGCTGGTTCAGTTCCAGTTTTAACCGTCTCCGGGTTCCTCCCTCCGTACAGTTATTGACAGAACTCGAACTCGAACTCCAAGGGGCGGCGCTGCCGCCAGAAAAACCCGCCTCCGCTGGCGCTTCGGCCAACTTCGCAACCTTCTGCCACTTAACCAGACGGGTGCAAACTTCGGAATCAAGGATCAAAGGCGAATAGATACCCTGCACACGCTGAACATCTTCTGCGTACTCGTTACCCTGTTCAGTGATTTCATAGGCCAGACGAACGACCAGATCGCGACGTGCAACCAGTGCGCCACCCTGCAACTGTGTATAGGCCGCCCAGTCCCCTACATCAGCAGCCGCCAGCACTGCATCCATGCGGCTATCAGTCAAGCGCTGATCGCCCAGGCGGCGCAACTCACGCCATACAGTCACAGGCGCACCACCAATTTGCTGAAACTGACGAATACGCCAGCGGGATGCCCAGGCCGATACGGATTTGGCCATATCTCGCAGGTTTTCCCCGGTTTCTTCATCCTGCTCGCCATCGAGCGCAAAGCCGTCGATATTTTTTGAGATGTATTTAGCGATATAGCCTGTTGCCGACCCTTTAGCGGGATCGATAGGCTCAACGTGAAAACGCGCTTTAAGCGCGTTGGGTGTCTGAAGCTCTTCTGAATCGGCAATCCTGGCGTGATAGCAAAGGATATCGCGTACCGCCTCAACGTCATGCGGTTGCATAAACAGCAACATATGCCAGTGCGGTGTCCCGTCGTGGTGTGGTTCCACCACACGAAAACCAAAAACATGAATACCGGCACGGGAGATCGCCGCGCGTGCTTTTGCCCAGACGTTGCATAAATAACGCTGCGTGTCCCGTGGGCTTAATCCGTTCCACTGAGACACAAAGCCGCCCTTACTGTGTACAGCGTGATAACGTGAAGGCGCAGTGATTGTGTAAAACTCGCCAGCCAGCCCCTGTTCATTGGCGATATCTTCAAACCCACGCATACGCACCATCAGTTCACAACGACGTATTGCCGGGTTAGCAACGCTGCGGTGTACCATGCTGTCCAGTGCAATGCGGTTTCCCTCTTCGTCCATCAGATCAAATTTTTTGAAGAACTCCAGATTACGTTTCTTCTGCTCAACCCATTCGCCCAGGGTTTTACGTGATACGTAGGCGCTGGCAGATTTTTGCACCTGGCCAACGGCGATGGCCAGATGTTCACGTTGCAGATCACGGGCACGCTTAAGGCGCTGATACCACCATTCCGGTGCCATGAGTCGCAAAATACCGGACTCCGCTTTTCGGTTTTCCAGGTAGCCATCATTGGCTTCATGTTCTGCCCAGTAAGGCGGTTGATTGTTCAGCATAAGGGAAAGCGAACAAAGGTTGCGGTAAGCCTCCAGCGTGCGCTGGCGCATTTCACGTTCGTCTTTTGGTTTGCCCTTCAGCGTGTCGGTGAAGTCATAAAACATCTGAGCCATCCAGCCAGAGACCTGGCCAGACAGCTTTTTGAGATCGGTACGGTCAAGCGATAGCAAACGCTGCAATGATTTGCCAAAAGGGAGATCGAATACATCAGCGGCCAGCTGGTAACGCGCAGCCACTTTCCGCAGACGTGGCAATACATTCTCACCGATTGTTTTGCGCAGGAATGTATTGGCACGGCGACGGCCGTCACGACCAGCAAACAGCTTTTCGTAACGGTTGCCAAAATACCCGGCTAGCCAGTCGGGTATCTCATGAAGGAATTGTGAGCGCCATTCGTAGTCCTGTGGGTTAACTGCCCACAAACGGCGCTCTGTGATTGTCGCATTCGCTGGCGTTCCGGGCGCAAAGGTATCACGCCTCCAAGCATTGACGGTGTGATGATTTCCTACCAACAAAACATTATCACTCACAGTAAACCACCTATAAAAAGCAATACATATCTAAAACGGGGGGCTATTCCATCATGTATCTTCTTATGATTTTCTCTTTGATTACATGGCATTAGTCATGTAGCCTCATGCAAATTGAGTGTGAAAAAGGTACTGTTATGCAACATAAAATATTCAAGATGAAAGACAGCTTAAAATTGCCCTCATACGATTCAGCCATTGCTGCGTGGCTTGAAAAACAGCCGGAGTCCCTTCCTGGCGTTCCATATAAGATCCTTATTTGCAACGAGAATGTTTTTGGGGCTGTCCTAGATAACTAAGATCATCTAGGATAGTGCCATGAGAAAAAGCAGACTCAGTCAGTACAAACAGGAACGGTTACTTGAACAGTTTATTGCAGGCTCCACAGCCCGTATTGCCGCAGAGCTGGTTGGTGTCCACAGGAACACTGCTGCATACTATTTTCACCGCCTCAGAGTGCTGATAGCCGAGCACGTAGATAGGCACTCCTGGTTTGATGGTGAGATTGAACTGGACGAAAGTTATTTTGGTGGTCGTCGTAAAGGTCAGCGTGGCAGAGGTGCTGCCGGAAAAGTGCCTGTTTTCGGGCTTC
>NZ_MAYS01000469.1 GCF_001756855.1 Candidatus Erwinia dacicola
GAACCTCTCGACCGTAAAATAATCCTTACGCTAAGTCTCACATGGGGCGCTTACGATTATACCGTGGGGAAGTCGATAGTTTGTAGGGGTGAGGCATGCCTCACCCGCATTAACATTAATCCTGCAAATCGCCGCAGAAGCGGTACCCTTCGCCGTGGATGGTGGCGATGATTTCCGGGGTGTCCGGAGTCGATTCGAAATGCTTACGGATGCGGCGGATAGTCACGTCGACGGTACGGTCGTGCGGTTTCAGTTCGCGGCCGGTCATTTTCTTCAGCAGATCGGCACGAGTCTGGATCTTGCTAGGGTTTTCGCAAAAATGCAGCATGGCGCGGAATTCGCTACGCGGCAGCTTGTACTGTTCGCCCTGTGGGCTGACCAGTGAGCGGCTGTTGATATCCAGCTCCCAGCCGTTAAAGCGGTAGGCTTCAACCAGATTACGTTCTTCACTCACTGCCGCTAGGTTTATGGTGCGTGAAAGCAGGTTGCGTGCGCGAATGGTTAATTCCCGCGGATTGAACGGTTTGGTGATGTAATCATCTGCACCGATTTCGAGGCCGAGGATCTTGTCCACCTCATTATCGCGACCGGTGAGGAACATCAAGGCAACATCGGCCTGCTCGCGCAGCTCACGCGCCAGCAGCAGGCCATTTTTACCCGGCAGGTTGATGTCCATAATCACCAGATTGACGCCATTTCCAGTCAGGATCTGGTGCATTTCAGCTCCGTCTGTAGCTTCATAAACCATGTAGCCTTCGGCTTCAAAAATACTTTTGAGCGTATTACGAGTGACTAATTCGTCTTCAACGATAAGTATGTGCGGGGTCTGCATGTGTTCGCTACCTAAAATTCCCAACAATATCGAAACAGGGTATACCGCTGTTGCCGCTGGCAAAACACAGTATTCAGGGCCAGAAGCATAACAACAGCAGTACAGAATTATGTTCTTGATACATCATCCATTACGCAACAAAACAACGCTTAGTTGACTTATATCAAACCAATTTTAGCACGTTAACACTTTCGTGAAAAACTCTTCCTAGGTTCCAGCTTAGCTCACAAACCAGTAAAGAAGGTCACCTTTTAGCGCAAATGGTTAATAGCGGGTTTACGTTGTTTTTAATAAATGTTAATTGATAGATAGATAGTGTTTTTCTATGTGAAAAACCAATTTTTATAGGTTGATCAATGAAAGAATTGAGTATAATACTGCATCCAACGGATTTAAATCGGCGGGGAATAGCATAGCTTTACGGTTGATTAATGTCGTTTGGATTTTTAAAGGCAGGAATGGCAAAGTGGGCACCGTCATTTTTTGGCACTGTTGCAAAGATATTGATGAGTTAGCCTTTCGTGTTATTGAAATGTCTTATCTTTCAAAGACTGTATCAACTAATACTGGCCACAGCATTAGACTGTAAGTAGTACAGCCGCTCAGATTCGTTGGGCGTCAGACCACCGTTATACCAATGGGGCCTGATAGCGCTGTAATATCCCGTTATATAGCGGATTATCGCGCCCTGGGCTTCGCTGAAGCTGTTATAGCCCTTCGTCGGCACCCATTCGGTCTTCAGGCTCCGGAAGAACCGCTCCATAGGGGCGTTATCCCAGCAGTTTCCCCGTCGACT
>NZ_MAYS01000470.1 GCF_001756855.1 Candidatus Erwinia dacicola
CCTTGACGGACTCGACCGCCAGTTCACCGGTTGAGCGGCTGAAACCCAGCGTCGCTGCCTGGGCAGCGGCCAGCTCTGGATTGACCTCTGACAGTATCTCGCGCACCAGTTCACCCCTGAGGTTAAATACCGTCGGTGCCTGTAAATGGGCAATGGCATGGCAGCGCCCGATGTGGCCGGTACCGATCAATCCAATTCTGACTTTTTGCGTGGTAGGTCCTTGTGCAGGGTGAAAATGGAACAAACGTACAAGATGCATGGAATGCATATTCCATTAATAGGCTTCACAATATGAAAATGAAACAAACGTGAGCGCGCTGACGAAAAGAGTGCACCGCCGCTGTAATGCCAGCTAGAAGTTGCAGCGGGCAATTCAAATGCAGGATATTTGCAGAAAAAAGCGACCAACTCTACATAACATGCTGTTTTATTCAGCAGTCGAACCAAAAGCGTAAAATCAAGTTTTGACATCATCCGCCCTGCGGAATATCATAGGCCCCGTTCGTCCCAACAATTCCTCTGTAGTTCAGTCGGTAGAACGGCGGACTGTTAATCCGTATGTCACTGGTTCGAGTCCAGTCAGAGGAGCCAATTTAAAGAAACCAGATGTCTACTGACATCTATTTTTTTCTTTCTATCAATTGGTTAACCCTTCAAGCTTGTCTACTCACGTCTATTATAAAACACTCGAAGCTACACCCCTTTGATGGTAAAAATACTGGTAAAGCTGGTTCGGTTTTCTTCTTACCAGCAATTAGGGGAAACCATCATGCCACTTACTGATACTAAAGTTAAAAATGCAAAGCCATCTGAAAGGCGATAAAGATCACTGACGGGTTTGGCCTTTACCTGCTGGTACATCCTAACGGCTCAAAATACTGGCAGTTAGGCTATCGCTTTGAAGCTAAACAAAAGATGTTTTCCATAGGCGTCTACCCTGCCGTATCCCTCGCAGACGCAAGGCAGCGGCGCGACGAAGCCAAAAAGCTTTTAGCCTCTGCAATTGATCCCAGCGCTAAAAAACAGGCTGACAACAAGAGTGTTCAGGAAAAGCGTAACAATACCCACGCGTTCAAAACCGTTGCTAAAAGCTGGTTTGCAACCAAAACCACTTGGTCAGAAGATTATCAACGCTCGGTCTGGACTCGTCTTGAAACTTACCTGTTTCCTGATATCGGCAACAAAGATGTCGGTGAGTTGGATACAGGTGATCTGTTGGTTCCAATCAAGAAGATTGAAACACTCGGTTACCTTGAAATCGGTATGCGGGTAAAACAGTACGCTACCGCATATCTTGCGATATGCTCTTCAGCAGAAGATGATCCACTTCAATCCTGCCTATGTAATGGTCAACAAAAACCGGACTGTAGTGGCACACTGATACTGGCCACCTGATTGGAAGGTGATATTCTCACCTTCCCAACACCACAGGTGACCCAATGGCTAAACATTTCACGCCAGAACTTAAGCTCGAAGCGGCGAAGTTAGTTGTCGACCACGGCTATACCTACGTTAAGGCCGCAGAGGC
>NZ_MAYS01000471.1 GCF_001756855.1 Candidatus Erwinia dacicola
GAAGAAGCGGGAGTGGGTACTGAAAAGGCTGGATAAAACATAAACGATATAGCTTAAATCGCGTTGAAAAAGCCAAAAAAGCAGGTTTAGAGATAAATATCGTTAATGAAATTTTTGATTTACAGCGGGCAAGCATTCTGGTGGCTAATGATTGCAGCCAAAACTACCGACCACAGAATTGACAAAATTATGGTTTTTGCTGGTGCGTTTTGGCTTCCACTTCGGCCAACTCTTCCACCACGGCCTGCGCATTCTCTTCAGGAGGGGGCGACTCATGCACCCAGACGGATACTAGGCGATATGACACCGCCAACACCACCGGCCCGATGAATAACCCTATCATGCCAAACGCCACCAGCCCGCCGATAACCCCCGATAGGATCAGGATCATCGGCAAATCGGCCCCCATACGGATCAGCATCGGGCGCAGAACGTTATCTAGGGTTCCCACCACACAGCTCCAGATCAGTAGCACGGTGCCCCAAGTGGTATCGCCACTCCAGTAAAGCCAGACGATCTCCGGGACCAGCACAATCAAGGGACCGAGCTGTACCAAGCAGGAAAGAATCATCAGCACCGTCAAAATAGCCGCATAAGGAATTCCGGAGATCGCCAGCCCAATGCCGCCTAACACGCCTTGCACCAGCGCGGTAACCACCACGCCAAGCGCAACGGCGCGGATCGCCTGAGCAGCCAGCAGCACCGCAGCATCGCCGCGACATGACGCCAAGCGGAAAGCGAAGTGGCGAATGCCGTGACCGACCTGTTCACCACGCCAGTAAAGCAGCACACTAAATAGCAGCATCAGACCGATGTGCAACATAAAGCGACCAAAATGTCCGGCTTGGGCGAAGAAAAAGCCGGTGGTGCGGCCAATATAAGGCTGAACCTGAGTGATGATGGCGCTGCCGCCACCAGCCACCAGCTTGTGCCAAGCGGAATGGAGCTTTCTGCCGACCAGCGGAATATCCCGCAGCCAGTGTAATTCGGGCATTTGCAGCTTGCCGGAGGTCAGCCACGCCAGCAGGAGGCTGCCGTTCTCAACCAGGCTGTTAACCAGCATGGCGATGGGAATGATAAACACCAAGATGAGCAGAATGGTCATGGCTAACACGGCCAGCGAGCGACGGCTCCACAGCAGGCCCTGAATTTTGATCATCAGGGGCCAAGTAGCGATCACCACCATGCTGGCCCAGGCAAAGCCGAGGATAAATGGCTGTACGACCCAAAAGCACGCGACGATCATAATACTGATAAACAGCAACGAGAAAATGATCTGCGGTAAATCCCAGCCTGTTTGCACGTTTTTCATTGACGAAAAGTGATCTCGAGTAAAAAGAACAATGATGCGATATCTCTCTAAAATCAGTGCCAGCAAAGCTGGTTACGCTAAGCCTGACTGCTTAAGTTATGATTTATTAAACGATTTTGTGATAGATGCAACAGGTTATTCTTCTGTCTCATTTTTTTGAAATAACAGCAGGTTATAAAAAATGTGATAAAATAGATAACTGAGCAATTTCAATTTGAGCAACGCAAACGATTCACACAACTTTTTGGTCACCCGATAATGATCCCACAGATTTCCCGGGCACCCGGCCTCGTTCAACGGGTGCTGAATTTTTTGGATTCGCTAAAGCAGCACGGTTTTAGCGGCGATACGACCACCAGCTATGCCGATCGGCTGATTATGTCCACCGACAACAGCATCTATCAGCTGTTGCCTGATGCTGTCCTCTTTCCCAGCTCCAGCGCCGATGTGGCCTTAATTGCTCGCTTGGCAGCCGATGAGAAATACCGCACCCTGAGCTTCACCCCGCGCGGTGGCGGAACCGGCACCAACGGGCAATCGCTAAATAAGGGCATTGTAGTCGACATGTCGCGGCATATGAAGAATATTCTGGAGATCAATGTCGAAGAGGACTGGGTAAGAGTCGAAGCTGGCGTGATTAAAGATCAGCTCAATGCCTACCTTAAACCGTTTGGCTATTTCTTCTCCCCTGAGCTGTCGACCAGCAACCGCGCCACGCTGGGCGGCATGATTAATACCGATGCCTCCGGGCAGGGCTCGCTGGTTTACGGTAAAACCTCGGATCATGTGCTGGGGCTGAAAGCCGTGCTGCTGGGCGGTGATGTGCTGGACACCCGCGCGATGCCGGTGAGCGAGGCTGAAGTGCTGTCGCAGCAGCCGGGTGCGGAAGGCAACATTTACCGAGTGGTGCTGGATCGCTGCCGTCAGCAGCGCCAGCTGATTATCGATAAGTTTCCCAAACTGAACCGCTTCCTGACGGGTTATGATCTGCGCCACGTGCTGAGCGACGATCTGCAAAACATCGATCTGACGCGCATTCTCTGCGGTGCGGAAGGGACGCTGGCCTTTATTACCGAAGCGAAGCTCGATATCACCCCGATCCCGAAAGTGCGGCGGCTGGTTAACATCAAATATGACTCCTTCGACTCCGCGCTGCGCAATGCTCCCTTTATGGTGGAAGCTAAAGCGCTGTCGGTGGAAACCGTCGACTCGAAAGTCCTGAATCTGGCGCGTGAAGATATCATCTGGCACTCGGTGAGCAAATTAATTACCGACGTCCCGGATAAAGAGATGCTCGGACTGAATATGGTCGAGTTCGCAGGTAATGATAAGTCGCTGATTGACGGTCAGGTCGAGGCGCTGTGCGCTCGGTTAGATGCGCTGATGGCGATGCGTGAGGGCGGGGTCATTGGCTATCATCTGTGTGATGACGTTGCCGGCATTGAGCGCATCTACGGCATGCGTAAAAAGGCGGTCGGGCTGTTGGGTAATGCCAAAGGCCGCGCCAAGCCAATCCCGTTTGTTGAAGATACCTGCGTGCCGCCGCACAACCTAGCTGACTATATTGTGGAGTTCCGGGCGCTGCTCGACGGGCATAACCTCAGCTATGGCATGTTTGGTCATGTCGATGCTGGGGTGCTGCACGTGCGCCCGGCGCTGGATATGAGTGACCCACAGCAGGAGATGCTGATGAAGCAGATCTCCGACGAAGTGGTGGCGTTGACGGCTCGCTATGACGGCCTGCTGTGGGGGGAGCACGGGAAAGGCTTCCGTGCGGAGTACAGCCCCTCCATCTTCGGCCCGCAGCTGTATGAAGAGCTGCGCCGTATAAAAGCGGCGTTCGATCCGGCTAACCATCTTAACCCGGGTAAAATCTGTGCCCCACTTGGCGTCGATGACCCGATGCTGAAGGTCGATGCCGTGAAGCGTGGTACTTACGATCGCCAGATCCCAATTAACGCGCGCAGCGACTGGCGCGGCGCGATGGAGTGTAACGGCAACGGACTGTGTTTTGACTTTGACGTGAAAAGCCCGATGTGCCCGTCGATGAAGATCAGCGCTAACCGCATGCACTCGCCGAAGGGGCGCGCGACGCTGACGCGCGAATGGCTGCGCCTGCTGGCGGAGCAGGGCGTGGATCTGCTGCTGCTGGAGAAACAGCTGCCGGAGCAGGGCGTCAGCCTGCGCGGAATAATCCAGCGCATGCGCAACAGCTGGCAGGCAAAACGCGGGCAGTATGACTTTTCGCACGAGGTGAAAGAGGCGATGTCAGGCTGCCTAGCGTGTAAAGCCTGCTCGACCCAGTGCCCGATTAAAATCGACGTGCCGGGCTTCCGCTCGCGCTTTCTGCAGCTCTATCACACTCGCTACCTGCGTCCGGCCAGTGACTATCTGGTGGCAACGGTAGAAAGCTATGCGACGCTGATGGCGAAAGCGCCCAAAACCTTCAACTTCTTCCTGCGTCAGCCGTGGCTGAAATCGCTGAGCAAGCGTCATATCGGCATGGTCGATCTTCCGCTGCTCTCTTCGCCAACGTTGCAACAGCAGCTGGCAGGACACCGTACGCTGATTACCACGCTGGAAAGCTTGGAGCAGATGAGCCCGGAGCAGCGTGCGAAGCAAGTGCTGGTAGTGCAGGATCCGTTTACCAGCTATTACGAAGCGCAGTTGGTAATTGATTTTGTCCAGCTGATTGAAAAGCTCGGCTACCGCGCCGTGGTGCTGCCGTTCTCACCCAACGGTAAAGCCCAGCATATTAAAGGCTTCCTGCAGCAGTTTGCGCGCACGGCACAGAAAACCGCAGACTTCCTGAATCGGGTGGCAAGGCTTGAGATGCCGATGGTGGGTGTCGATCCGGCGCTGGTGCTGTGCTATCGCGATGAGTACAACCAGGTGCTGGGCGATAATCGCGGCGAGTTCCACGTTCAGCTTGTGCATGAATGGCTTCATAATGCGCTGACTGCCGCGGATAGCACTGTGCAAGCGGTTCAAGGTGAGGCGTGGTATCTGTTTGGCCACTGCACCGAAGTGACCGCCTTACCAGAATCGGTAAAGCAGTGGGAAACCATTTTCGCCCGCTTTGGCGCTAAGCTGGAAAATGTCAGCATCGGCTGCTGCGGCATGGCCGGAACCTACGGCCATGAAACGAAAAATCTGGAGAACTCGCTGGGAATTTATGAGCTGTCCTGGCAGCAGGCGATGCAAAAACTGCCGCGCCAGCGCTGTCTGGCGACCGGGTACTCGTGCCGCAGCCAGGTTAAGCGCATTGAAGGCAGCAACGTGCACCACCCTCTGCAGGCTTTACTGGAGATTATCTGATAATTATCTGGAAACCCGCAGTCACGCTTGAGCAGCTTAATCAGCGCAGCGAGGGAACGATAGTGGTGCATGTCGGCATCCGTTTCACCGTGCTGAACGAAGAGAGTATCAAGGCGCTGATGCCGGTGGATAGTCAAACCCGCCAACCGTTCGGGCTGCAGCACGACGGTGCTTCGGTGGTACTGGCGGATCAATGGCATTCGGTTAAGCTTTTGCCGGAGCATG
>NZ_MAYS01000472.1 GCF_001756855.1 Candidatus Erwinia dacicola
GCACATGCTGCGGACATTTACCTTCCCGCTTCAGCAATGCCAGCGCCCGCCCATACGTCGGGGCTTTATCTGTGTTGATCAACCGTGGAATTTGCAGGCGCTTCGTATTATTCAGAAGTTTACCCATAAAGCGATAGGCGGCTTTGGTGTGACGACGTGAAGACAGGTAAAAGTCAATGGTGCAGCCCCTGCTGTCGACGGCGCGGTACAGATAAGCCCAGCGTCCGTTGACCTTCACGTAGGTTTCATCGAGATGCCATGAGCCAAAACCGGAAGGTTGACGCCAGTACCAGCGCCGCCGCTTTTCCATTTCAGGTGCAGAACGCTGAACCCATCGATAAATCGTGGTGTGATCGACATTTACCCCTCGCTCAGCCAGCATCTCCTGCAGCTCACGATAACTGATGCCATATTTGCAGTACCAGCGGACGGCCCACAGGATAATATGACGCTCAAAATGTCGACCTTTAAATGGGTTCATGTGCTGCTCCTTCAACTAAACAGTGGCATCAGTTTACCATCGCCAGATCTTTGCAACAGTGCCCTCTAATCCCCATACACCACAATATGACCATAACTCAGATCTGGCCGCTGGTCGTCATACGCGGCGACGTTAATCGCGTGACCATCAGCAAACACAGCAACATTCAGGATGGTAGCGGTAGCGTGCTGCACTTCACTCATAAATCGGCAGCTAACCCTGACGATTATCCGCTGGTGATTGGTGAGGACGTCACTGTAGGACATAAAGCGATGCTGCATGGTCGCACCATCGGCAATCGAGTGCTGGTTGGTAGGGGGGCGATTCTGCTTGATGGGGTTGTCGTCGAAGACGATGTGATAATTGGTGAGGGGAGCCAAGTGTTGCCCGGCAAGCGTCTGGAAAGTGGCTTCCTTTATCTGGGCAGTCCGGCGAAAAAGGCCAGGCCACTGACGTCCGATGAAATCGACGGTCTGCTCTATTCTGCTAACAACTATGTCAGTTAGAAAAATGACTATCTGGCGGAAGAGAGCCAGACCCAACCCTGAGCATATTCCTGCTAGCCTTTGATCGCCAGCTCAGCGTCTTCTTCCAACTCCCAGCGGTAAAGGTGGAAACAGGCCAGCGCTTTACCTGTGAAGGTGAGCTGGAAGCCGTTAACCAATCCGCTGAAGCAGATCGCCTGTAAATTTTCATCCCACCATTCCCGTTCAGGAAACTGGATGACCTAATTCACGCACTCATCTCTTCTTTTAATGTCTTAATCACTGGGGTGATATCCGGCATAACACCGTGCCACAACATAAATGAGTGTGCAGCCTGACCCACCAGCATGCCAAGGCCATTAGCCAGCTGAGCTGTTCCCTGCTGACGGCACCACTGCAGAAACGGCGTGTCCCCCTGCTGATAAAACATGTCGTAACAGCGGGTCTGCGTATTAACCAGACCGACAGGCAGATCAGGCACATCTCCCGCGACTCCGCTGGAGGTCGCATTGATCACCAGATCAAACTGCTCGCCATCCAGCTTCTTACGGGTTAATGCCCGCACACCGCCTTGGCGCTGGAACAGCTGCTCAAGCTCAGCGGCTTTCGCATGGGTACGGTTAACGATCGTGATATGGGCGTAAGCAGAAAGCAGTGAAAGGATCACACCTCTTGCCGCGCCGCCTGCGCCGATCAATAGAATCCGATCGTCAGGCTGGATCAGCTGCAAGCGTTGAAAATCGCTCAGCAGACCAATGCCATCGGTGTTATCCCCCAACAGTCGGCCATCCTCCAGCTTCTTTAACGTATTTACCGCACCCGCCAGTGCCGCTCGCTCACTCAGCTCACTGGCCAGCGCATAAGCCTGCTGTTTAAACGGCAGGGTCACGTTAGCGCCTTTGCCGTCGGCGGCAAAAAACTCACGCGCGGCCTGTTCAAAGCCATCAACCGGCGCGCAGAAACGTTCATAAGGATGGGAGATCCCGCTCTGCTCAGCAAACAGCTGGTGAATGCGGGGCGATTTACTGTGATTAATCGGGTTACCGAAGACGACAAACGACATAATGATCTCTTTATCCTTGGCGAATCAGTTCACCGGTTAATACATCGCGGATTTCTGACGGATTCTGGCGGCCGCCCGTTTCTCCATGCAGCACGGGGAAACGTTCACCAAACTGCGCCAGCACCTCCGCCACATTGCGGCACGGCGGTAAACCGCTGAGGTTGGCACTGGTTGAGACCAATGGCTTACCAAAAGCCTGACACAGTTTGATTACATCAGGATGATTGCTGACGCGCACGGCCAGCGAAGAGAAGCGCCCGGTCAGCCAGCGCGGTGTCTCTTGAGGCGCGGGCAGCACCCAGGTCACCGGGCCAGGCCAGCGGGAAAACATCCGCTCTTTCTGTTCGGCGCTCAACTGCTCATCGGCAATATAAGGGAGTAACTGCTGGTAGTCAGCGGCAATCAAGATCAGCCCCTTATCTACCGGACGGCGCTTCAGTGCCAGCAGTTGCATGACCGCAGCCTCACTGTCGGGATCGCAGCCGAGGCCAAATACCGCCCCTGTAGGGTAAGCAATTATCGCTGACTGACACAATTGCGCAACGCACAGCGCTACAGAGTCATGCACTGGTTTCATCTTCAGGACCATTTATCACTGTTACAGGTTTGCCGCAGGCTTTACTAGCGCAGAAACGCTTTACACCTCTGGCTGTTTTCTTTTCTATTAGCAGCAGGAACTGACAGAACTCACACACCCCTTCTAACGGAGTTAAATTAACCGCAAACTAGCAGTCGGGATAGCGGTCACATGCGTGGAATGTTTTGCCGTAACGCGAACGTTGTGCCACCAGCTTTCCGCTCTGGCACTGCGGGCAGGTGAGCGTGATTTCATCCGGCTTATCGATAGTTTCGGTATGCTCGTATTCAGGATATTCACTACAGGCGACAAACATGCCGTAACGCCCTTGGCCCAGTACCAGTTCGGCTCCGCATTTCGGACACAGCTGACCTTCGAGCACTTTAACAATGTGCCCGTCAGCCTAGCCTTTCAGCGGCCGAACAAAGTCGCATTCGGGGTGGAGTGAACAACCAAGAAAGGCGCCATGTTTCCCGGAGCGAATAACCAGTTCTGCCCCACACTGGGGGCAGGGTTCATTTTTTCGCACAGCGAAAAGCGCTGTTTTATTCATAACTTTGTATACACGAAGGCAAACTTCAGTGCAGCATTCCTTCATTGACGTCGAAAAGTAGCTCTTCCATTTGCTGATAGGCGTTTTCACATCCAGGAATATTAAACAGCACCATCAGCACCACCCATTTGAGATCGTCCAGATCAAACTCGAGGGTATCCAGAGCCATAATACGTTCGATAACCATTTCGCGCGTTTCCAGATTCAGTACTTGGATTTGTTCCAAGAACAGAATAAAGCCACGGCAGTTGGCATCTAAACGCTGACTTTCTTCCTCGGTGTAGATACGCATAGACAGCGGATCGGTGGTCAGCAAAATCGGAGCGACAAGTCCGTCCTGATAATCTGCCAGCTTTTCCAACCAGTTCAACGCATTATAGATATCTTCACGATGAAAACCCGCATCGGACAGATCATCAGTCAACTTATCCTGGTCAACGCGCATTTCTGCCTCGTTGTGGATATACGTTTCAAATAAGTACATTAGTACGTCGAACATGGCTTGCCCTCCTTAAATCGGACATAGCCGCCGGGTACAGCTGCGATCCACCCTGCTAACTCCAACTCAAGCAGCTTAGCTACGATGGCTGGCACAGGTTGACCGGCACGTTCAGCGACAACGTCAACAGGTGTAACCTCATCTCCTAAGTTAGCCAACACATCGGAAAATGGCAATGAAGGATTGCTGTTTGACGTAGAATAATTGGCTGAACCCAGCAAATCGGGAAGCCAGTTAAGACCGTTCTATATTTACTCAAGAATATTGTTGGGATGGGCAACGGCGGATTCAAGTTTGA